>JBAWFY010000438.1:0-2306 GCA_049592335.1 Occallatibacter sp. | reverse complement strand
GTCTTCGGCTTCGACTGCGGCAGCGTCTGCGTGGCCAGCACGTGCTCCACTTCGCTGGTCCCGATGCCGAACGCCAGCGCTCCAAACGCGCCGTGAGTCGAAGTGTGCGAGTCACCGCAAACGATCGTCATGCCCGGCTTGGTCAGCCCCAGTTCGGGACCAACCACATGAACCACTCCCTGGTTCGGCGAGTCCACATCGTAAAGCTCCACGCCAAATTCGGCGCAATTCTCGCGCAGCGTGGCAATCTGCGTGGCCGAGATCGGATCGACAATATTCAGCCGGCCTTCTTTCGTCGTAGGCACGTTGTGATCCACGGTCGCCACCGTGCGGTCCGGCCGCCGCACCTTGCGCCCCGCCAACCGCAGTCCCTCGAACGCCTGCGGCGAAGTCACCTCGTGCACAAGCTGCAGGTCGATGTAGAGGATAGTCGGCTCGCCCTTCGGCTCCGCAACCACATGCTGCTCCCAGACCTTCTCGAAAAGTGTTTTTGGTGCACTACTCATTTTGTGTTCCTTTGCTTCGTCTAAATTCGGTCCAGTAGAGTCCGCCCCCTGAATGCTTATAGCCCTCCACCACGAGATAGAGCCTATTTTCGATTCCGCTCACTCGATAGACTTTGCCCGGCTCTAGGCGATTCGAATTCGCGTCAAGCGCAAATCCTCTGCTGGTTGGGCTATAAATCACCTCGTCGCCAACGTCGAACGGGCATTCGTCTTGATTGTCCACTCCCATGTCAGACTGCCTCAGCCAAAAGCACTGAACGCACCGTCTCCCGCACCTTCGCCCCCATCTCTTTCGTCGAAAGCACCGTCACGCCCTGGGTGTTGCCACGCGCCAGATCCGTGGTGCGGAACCCCTGCTCCAAAACCCTCCGCACCGATGCCTCAATCGCTGCAGCCTCGACGTCCAACTCGCCCGAGTAGCGCAGAATCAGCGCTCCGGTCAGAATCGCACCCAGCGGATTCGCCAGCCCCTTGCCTGCGATATCGGGCGCCGAACCGTGCACTGGCTCGTATAAATTCACCTTGCCGCCAATCGTCGCCGAAGGAAGCATACCGAGCGACCCCGTAATCACGCCCGACTCGTCGGTAAGAATGTCGCCGAAGAGATTCTCGGTCACGACCACATCGAAGTCGCGCGGCCGGTTCATGATGTGCATGGCCATCGCATCAATATATTGGTGTTCAAGCGTGACGTCGGTAAACTCCGCCGCAACCTCGGTCACCGTCGCGCGCCACAGTTGCGACACCTCGAGCACGTTTGCCTTATCCACGCTGGTCACTTTCTTGCGCCGCTTCTGCGCAAGCTCAAAGGCGACGCGCGCCACGCGCGCCACTTCATCTTTCGTGTAGACCATCGTGTTGTAGCCGACATTCTTTTCCTTGTTCCACTCGCGCGGCTTGCCGAAATACGCCCCACCCAGCAGCTCGCGCACGAACATGATGTCGGTGCCTTCAATCACTTCAGGACGCAAAGGGCTGTTGACCGTCAATTCCTTAAACGAGAAGCACGGGCGCAGATTCGCAAATCCGCCCAGTGCCGCGCGAATCGCCAGCAACCCTCCCTCGGGACGCTTGTCCGGCGGAAGCGAGTTGAACTCGTTGCCGCCGACTGCGCCCAGCAAGACCGCATCCGACGCCAGCGCCGCATCGAGCGTTTCCGCAGGCAGCGGCGTTCCGTCCGCGACAATGGCCACGCCGCCGATGCGCTTTTCCATAAACGCGAAATCGTGGCCGCCCAGAGCGGCGATATCTTTCAACACCGCAACCGCTTCGCTGGTGACTTCAGGGCCGATGCCGTCGCCGGCAGTGACAAGAATTCTTAGTTTCATGAACCGTCTTCCAAGTGAATGAGTGAAAAATTGAGTAAATGAACGACCAAGAAGGCAGCTGCTTCAATCCAACTCGCTGACCGGCTCTCGACGCCGCTCGCGAATTCCATCCGGCAGCAACCCGACCAAGTCCTGGTCGTAGATGTTCTTCTTCCGATCCGCAAGAGCCACAAAACGGTAGTATACGTGCTGCAATTCATCGCGCGAAACCGTGAATCCAAGCTGTTCCAGCCGATGTCTCAGCGCCGCGCGCCCGGAGTGTTTGCCGAGCACGAGATGCGTCTTCGAGACGCCAACCAGCTGCGGCGTCATGATCTCGTAGCAAAGCGGATTGGCCAGCATGCCGTGCTGGTGAATGCCTGACTCGTGCGCAAACGCGTTCGCCCCCACAATCGCTTTGTTCGGCGACGGCCTGAAAGTAATAAGTTGGCCAAGTACCTCGCTGGTGGGATAGAGCTGATCGAGCTTGATG
>JBAWFY010000437.1:0-2380 GCA_049592335.1 Occallatibacter sp. | reverse complement strand
AATTCTTCCACACCAACTGGACCGGCCACGGCGGACGCGTATCCTCAGGCACCTACAACGCGTGAAGACAAAGAACAGAGATTAGAAAGCAGGCGGTGATTTCCGAAAGGAAATCGCCGCCCTATGTTTGAGGCCTGATTTTCAGCTCGACCTTCGCCCCATCCGGCAGCTCCGCAATCTGTCGATGCAGATCTCCGAGCATGCCAACGTTTTCATAAATGTCGATGAGGTACGGATTGGTCGAAGCCGATTCCGCGAAAACAACGGGGATCTCGAATCCAATGCACTGGTCTGATCGCGGCGTTAACCCACGCGCGGCAGCGGTACGTTCGTCGCACTCTGCGAACCAATCTTCCCGTTTTTCAGATTGGCCCGCCAGTTCCACGAATTGAGAATAGGAACTAGCGATCTTGGTGAATGTACCACCGCTAACATTCAGACAAAAGACACTCCCAGCGTCGTCCTGCAAAAACAAATCCCCGAAAGCGTTCCTGGCAAGTAGGGTTAATTTCTGGGGGCAAAGCCACCGCCAAGTCGCAAGAAGCTTCTCGACATCGAATTGCTCGACGTCCCACCAGTTCAGCATTGAACTATGATATAGCGCCCTTCCCTTTGAGCGACGTTCCCTACGGCCGCTCGGTCACGGCAGCCTGTGCCTTGGCTTCCATCACCGCATTCCTGAAAGCAATGGCAAATTTGTGCGCCGCCGAAGGATCGGCGAACGTGAGTCCGAAGGCCACCGTATCATCCGGCACCTGGTCGTAATCCTTGCTCGAGTGCGGCCCGGGGCCAAGGTGCTCGTACTTATCGAGATCGTAGATGAGCGTATGGAACTGCTTGCCGCCAACGCCGGCGACAACAATCATCGTGGAGTCTCCCTGGTCGCCCGGCTTGTAGGTGCGAAGCGCGTCGGGGCTGGAAAAAACGCGGTCCTCGGCAATCAGCGTCTCATCCACCAGGGCCAGCGGCACCGTAATCGATGCCAGCGGGAAGGTGTAGAGAGACCACGTGGTCGTGCCGTCCTGATTTTTGGGCATGGCGCAAAGCGGAGCCGGCATGTGAGGCTCGATCACGATGGTGTCCCGATTGAGCAGAACAATGTTGCCGGAAGCGGCATACGCGCTCTGCATGGTCTGGACATTCGACGACAAATCCTGGGCAATTGCAGGAGCCACAGCCAAAGAAAGGCTATAGAGGACAACTGAGGGAAGACTCTTCATACACATCTAATCCAACCGGTGAGGCTAAAGGGTGCGCTCATCCTAGCAGAAAAAATGTGATCTGAAACACCACAAAAGTGGGACAGTGCCCGGCCGCGCCGCTTCACGAGAGGCGGGCTTGGGCTTGGACTAACGAAATGCTGGACTTGTGCCACCAATCGTCCAAGAAAGAATCTGCTTTAGACTAGCCCTATAGTGGACAACTCAGTGGTTCGGTTCAGCCGTCTTGTATCCGCTTTCTTTTCGATAGCGTTCGTCATTCTTTGCGCGATTGGGCCTTGCGCCATCTATGCGCAGGAGGGGGCACAGCAGCAGCCGCACCCCGGCGGCAGCGGCATGGCCACAGGCGTCGTTGTGCCTCCCGTGTACGACACCGAAAAGCGTCCCATCACCGCCGGCGGATTCGTCAAAACCGGCCCCATCGTTTTTGAGAACATCGCCGAGCACGCCGGCCTCACCAAGTGGCATCACACGGCCGGCACGCCGGAAAAGAAACTCATCCTCGAAGCCAAAGGCCCGGGCGTCTGCCTCATCGATTACGACAATGACGGCTGGCTCGACATCTATCTGGTCAACGGTTCCACCTACGACGCGCTGAGCGGAAAAACCACCCCGCCGCACGCCGCCCTCTTCCATAACAACCACGACGGCACCTTTACCGACGTCACAGAAAAAGCCGGCGTGGCCAACGATCGCTGGGGCTACGGCTGCGCGGTCGGCGACTACGACAACGACGGTTGGCCCGATCTCTATGTAACGAACTACGGCAAGAACCGCCTTTACCACAACAATCATGACGGCACCTTCACCGACGTCGCCGAGAAAGCCGGAGTCACCGTCGGCGGTTGGTCCACTGGCGCTACCTTCGGCGACTACGACGGTGATGGCCGCCTCGATCTTTTTACCGCCGCATACGCGCAGATCGATCTCGACAATCCGCCGCTTCCCGGATCGAAGGCTGCCAGTCAGGCCACTTGCTTATATCGTGGCGTGCCCGTGATGTGCGGCCCGCGAGGCCTGAAAGGCGAGCACGACCACCTCTTCCACAACAACGGCGACGGCACCTTTACCGACGTGAGCAAAAAACTCGGCGTGGACAATGCCAACGGATATTACGGCCTGGGCGCGCTCTTTGCCGACGTCAACAACGACGGCAAGCC
>JBAWFY010000436.1:0-3719 GCA_049592335.1 Occallatibacter sp. | reverse complement strand
GAGATGCGCAAGATGATCCCAGACATCCTTCTCTCCGATCTCAACATGCCGGGCATGTCGGGCTTCGAACTCCTTTCTGTGGTGAGGCGCAGATTTCCTGCAATCCGGACAATCGCGATGAGCGGCGCAGTCTCCGGCAGCAAGGTGCCTCCTGGCGTTGCCGCCGATGGCTTCTATCAAAAGGGCAGCGGCGTAGACCGCTTGCTGGGAATGATTAAGACCCTCCCAAATATAGAGCGTCCGTCTCCGTCCCCTTCCGGCGCAGAAGCGCCTATCTGGATTTCGCAAAACGGATACGACTCTTCCGGGGAGGCCGACGTCACCATTGTCTGCCCGGAGTGCATGCGGGCGTTCCCTCGCGCGCTGAACAGCCCAACAGGTGTTATAAGCAAGACCCATTGCGTCTATTGCGGCGTTTCGATCCGCTTTGCAATCGCCGTGGCGCAATGCACTTGATGTCGCAATCATCCGTCTACTGAAGACAGAACGGAAGTGCCCCATGATACCGACGCTTCTGCGACTGATTTCCCGCGGAAGTGGTTGCCGCGCCAGTCAGCCGTGCTGTACGCATACTCCGCAGCACGATGCCGATGCTCAAAGAGATGCCGATTTCATCCAGAAGTACGTATGAGGGGAGCCGATGACGATCCTGCAAATGGCGTTGATCCTCTTCATTTTTCACCGTGCCTTGCGAGTTCCCCGGTAGCCGGTTGGCAGCTGCGAACGCTCCATCCGGTCATGACGATAGAACGCGCAATTGGCCATGGCCGCACTGGTCTTACACGGCCGCACCAGGTCCAAACTGCTCAGACCGGAATGATTTCAGTAGCTACGGTAAATCCTGCAAGAGTTGAAGCCACGGAGGTGGACTTATGAATAAGGATCGAGTCAAAGGCGCTATCGACGAAGTGGTGGGAAGCGCCAAGCGCAAAGCCGGTGAGTTGACAGGCGATACCCCGCTCCAGATCAAAGGCATTGCTCAGCAGGCGAAGGGCAAACTTGAAGGCACATGGGGCAAGGCGAAAGAGGCAGTCAGTAAAGCCAACCAGGAAACCAAGATGCAGCACAACCCGCGCGGAAGGGTAGCGCATTCGACGGCGAAGAGCTAGCGCACCAGGCACATATACCCCCTCATACTGCGACAAGATGCGGGCAGGCATGCGTTGAAGTCGAGTTCGCTCCTGGCCTGTCCTCCCTTGATGAATTGGGTGAGAGGGCGTGACAGACCGCCGTCGGCTCACGCATTGAATTGATCCGAAGGGAGTGCACGTCCTCCATTTTCGCGCCCAGGTCCTCCCCATCTCGATAGATTCGATCGCTATCGAAGTCGCTTGGATCTCGCCACCGGCAAGACGCTGATAAAGAGCCAGCCGAACTGCTGCCCGAGATGGATGTTGCAGCAATCACGACAATAGCCATGTTCGCGGCGGGCGTTGCGATGTTTGTTGTGTGAGGCGCGGGACTAAGCGATCTCGGGAATTTTGCATGCCCGAGATGCCGCTTTACGCAATGCAAGATTGTCGGCAGCATCGATCTTGCGCAGGCCGCTGACCTTCCAGATCCCAAAGCATGTGCTGGCGACCAGCATGGTCACGAATACGCAGATCAGCAGAGTCGACCACTTCTGCAACGTCCCTGACCACATGCGGATTGCGTGGCGGCCATAGGCCACGCTGAGCCAGGCAATAAGAGAGTAACGCAAGGTTCGAGCCGAGCCATAGACGGCCAGGAAGCGGCGGCGCGCGACGCCCAGCGCGCCAGAGGCAAGCGCAAATGGCAAGAGTGGAATCGGCGGAGGTAGCAAGGCGGGAAGAAACACGGCGAGGATGCGGTGACGCTCAACCCATCCGACCACTCGCCCCAGAAGACGTGGCGGCACGTAGCGGCGCAATGCCGCTTCGCCGCCTCTGCGCCCGAGATCCCAGGTCGAGTATCCGCCCACAAGGCTGCCCGCTATGGCGAGCGCCGCCAGGAGCCAGGGTTTTCCACCGTACGCCACTAGCCACAGCAGCAGCAGGTCAGTGCTTCCAGGCAGAGGCAAAGGAATGGGGGAGGAGTCCACGACGGCAACCGAGAAAAGCCCCAGGGCTCCCAGATGCGTGAGCCAATGCGGCATCAGCGAGCGATGCAAAGCGGGCATAAGGAACAGTGCTTGTTGCCGAAGAAAACTACTCATAGAAATGTAGACTAGGTGAATCGTCCTCGAATCAGATCAGAGATGCGTGCCTTTGAATCTGGCGGGCGTGGATGGTTACTCTCGCCATGTGCAAGCCGGCAAAGCTCGTAACGCGCACGGAATCCAGTTCGGCCGCATTGAACCGCCCCCTCACCGCGGGAAGAGTGCGCGCCAATGCTCGATGGATCGCGGTTTCTGCCGTTCTGCCGAGGGCTTGCGACGAGTACGAATCCGCCAGCCACATAAAGTGCCAGCCAAGGCTGCGAATTCTCGTGTCCAGCTCTGTTGCCACGGTCCCCATGGCCTCTGCCCATCCCTTGGAAAACGGCTTCTGGGCCAGGTCGAATCGACTGGGCAGGACACATTCATCCCGCAGGAATACCGTATTGATCCTCACTCGGGCCAGCTCCGGAGCAGAGTGCGCCCCTGCTTCACGCGCGAACCGGGGACAATGGGAATCACAATGGCAGGAATGCTCGGAGAAGAACGTCCCCGGGTGCGATTGCTAATCGAGCGTGGAGCGTTTTTGGATTTTCCGGCGGGCTCGGTTCCGGTGGCAGCGGGTTGGTTCAATAGACCTGTCCTACCCAGCTTCATAGCTCGCTTTGCCGCGAAATAGTTGTCGACGTCGACTTTCTTGATCAGGCCCATGGCCGCTCCAGCCGTCCTGTTAGTGTCCTCCGCGGCCTTGATCGGGTCCGCAGAGGACGATGGGTTTGGACTTAGCGCAGGCTCCCAGTGGTTGCGTTGACCGGGCTTCCAATGGCTTCGCCCGATACAACCAACTCCACTCTGCGGTTTTGCTGGCGACCGGCGGATTCATCGTTCGAGGCGACCGGCGAACTATTGCCGAACCCCGTTGCGCTGACTGAGCTTGCGACTACGCCTTCTTGCACGAGGTAATCGCGAACTGCCCCCGCGCGATTCTCAGAGAGTTTCTGATTCATATCATCCGCACCAACATTGTCCGTGTATCCGCCGACTGCAATGTTGAGCGACGGATATGCGATCAATATTCCGGCAACCTTTGCCAACTTCTCCCGTGCACCGGCCCTCAAGGAGTATTGCCCACTGTCGAACAGAACATCGGACATGCTGACGATCAATCCCCGTGCGCTGTCGCGCGTCTCGAGGATCGCATTGAGGCGCTCTTCCAGTTGCGCGCGCATGGCCGCTTTTTCGCTGTCCGCCTGTTGCTCTCCCTGCTGTGCCTGCTGGGCAACCTGGCGAGACCGGTCAGCGTCGGCTTGTGCCGCGTTGATGGCTGCGGTTGATGTTGCCTGGTTGTTCGCCATGTCGGTCTGGGCCTTCGTTGCGGCGGCCTCGGCGTTTGCCGTATCGGCCTGGGCCCTTGTCGCATCGGCCTGAGCTTCATTTTTTTGCCGGGTTGCCTCGTCGGCCTGCGCCTGCGATTGTGCTTGCGCATCAATCGAAGCTTGCCGTTCGCTCTCTCTGCGATCCTCGTCGATCTTTTTGACGGCTATCTCTCGCGCATCTTCCGCAGTCTGTACGGTCTCTCGGGACTTCGCGATCAGTTGCTTCC
>JBAWFY010000435.1:0-1992 GCA_049592335.1 Occallatibacter sp. | reverse complement strand
TACTAGACTGGTGGAGCGAGCCCGGCTGACTTTGAGCGACGACCGTGAGCGTTGAAGCCGCTTCCCAGGACCTCTCTGAGGTTCTTGCCGAGAGAGTCGTGCTAGTCAACTTCCCATTAAAGGCGGTGAAGCATGAAAACCGTTTCCACCTTACGGCTAAATTTGCTGCGCCTGTTCTATCTCGTTCTTGTCGTTGGGATCGGGTTGGGGATGCATGTGTGGTCCATGATGATTCACCAAGCCTATTCAATGGAAATGGATTCCGGGGTCAAGATCTGCATGCTGTTCGCTCTCTCGGTCCTGTCCATACTGGGCCTTCGATACCCATTGCAGATGCTGCCCGTGCTGTTCTGGGAATTCACGTGGAAGGCTTCCTGGCTGCTTGCCGTGGCTCTGCCGCATTGGCTCCGGGGGCAATGGAGCGAGGATCTCGGCGCGAACGCATTCGCCATCGGAATGATCGCAGTTTTTATCCCGCTCGTCCCCTGGTCGTATGTCTTTGAGCACTACGTGAGGAAGTCGGGTGACCGGTGGTGGGGCCGCGCACCGGTTTCGCCGGGCGAGGGCCCTATTTAAGCGGTAATTCGCCGCGTAGACCACGCGTGTTGCGTCGGGGCGCTGCCGCGCAATCTCAAAAATGTTGCCGAGACCGTAGTCACGAAACCAGCCCATTCCTACGTCTCAGAATCGAGACGTGGGGCGCCCAATGTGGGTTGGTGACTTTCTTCCCCGAAACCTGTGCCGCCCGCCAGTGTTGCCGTTGTTGACGCTGTCCTTGTCGAATGCAGCAGTGAACTGGCAGGCTGCCGTTGCCTCTTCTCCTTCGCCTGCCATCTTGTGCGGCGAAAATTGCGCACGAGCAGGACAAACTCGCCACCTTACCCGAAACGATCTAGCGGCTGCAAGTTACAGAAGGCACCGTGCAGAGGCACAGATTATCTTGCACAAATCAGGTGAGTTGGAGTGGAACGTCGTATACTGGCTTCGCGATTTGACTCAGCATCAGGACTTGGCGTCGTTCAGAGGCCGTCACAAGTCATTTGCGGCCTCCGGTTCCGAGGAGGATTTGAATGAAAGCCTTGTCGCGCCGCGCAATGCTCAAGGGAAGCCTGCTCGCGCCGGCCGTTGCCGCTGCGGCCAGTGGCATGAGCCCCGTCGAAGCCGCAATGCAGGCAGCCGGCGAGGCCTCCGGCCCGCTGCCGGCGAATGATCCCGATGCCACGCAGGGACCGTCTGCCGTGAACGCCTTCCGCGAGCGCCTTCTGCTCGACTACGGTTGGCGTTTTCACCTGGGCCACGCAAGCGATGCGGCCAAGGACTTCGGACTGGGGACGGGTCGCACAGGGAACTTTCAAAAGACGGGTATGTTTCTCGCGGCCAGTTCCCTTGGCTTCGACGACAGTGATTGGAAGCCGATCGATCTGCCACACGATTGGGCCATCGAGCTGCCCTTCACGAACGATCCTGCGCTCGAGAGCAAAGGTTTTTATCCGCTGGGCCGCAATTACACTGCGACCAGTATCGGGTGGTACAGGCGCGTCTTCGAGATGACGGCCGCGGACAAGGGCAAGCGCATTTCCCTGGAGTTCGACGGCGCTTATCGTGAAACGATGGTCATCCTGAACGGGTTCTACATCGGGCGGCACACGGGCGGCTACGATCCCTTTCGATTCGACGTGAGCGATTTCGTAAATTACGGCGGGAGGAACGTTCTGCTGGTGCGCGTGGACGCGACCGAGAGTGATGGATGGTTCTACGAGGGTGCGGGCATCTACCGCCATGTGTGGCTGGTGAAGACAAGCCCCGTGCATGTGAAGCAATGGGGGACGTTCGTGGGCGCGGAAGTGAAGGCCGGCACAGCCGCGCTTTCGATCCGCACGGAAGTGAGCAATGAGGGGCATACGGCTACCGAAGTTCGCGTGGTCTCGACCATTCTCGATCCTGTGGGCCGTCCGGCGGGCAAAGCCGTCACGACCAGCTCCGCCATTCCCG
>JBAWFY010000434.1:0-3288 GCA_049592335.1 Occallatibacter sp. | reverse complement strand
GTGAGATCGTAGTTGGCGTAGACGACTAGCGCATTCTTGCCCGCGCCATTGGCCTCGGGACTGCGGAACTGCTCAAAATAGCTCACCGGGCTGACGGCGGCCCACAGTGCGCGCATGCGCTCCTGCGTCAGGCCCGCGTCTTCGAGCGCCTGGCGAATGTGGCGCGTGGATTGCCCGGCCCACACCACATCTCCAAACGAAGTGGACGCGTGGTTGAAGGCGTTGACTCTGAGCCGCGGATCGTGCGCGCTCGCGAGATACGCGTAGCAGGAGCCAAGGCTGGTGCCCAGCACGCCGAAATGCTCGTAACCCTGTTCCTCAAGCCAGTCGAGACAGCAGCGGATATCGACCACCGCCTGGCGGCAGGCGGAGATGTTGCGGCCCACGTTGGCGCTGACCGCATAGTCCGAGCGCTCAAGTTCAGCAGGGCGGCGAATGTCGTGGTACGGCATGGAAAGGCGCAACGCGGAGATGCCCATGCGGTTAAAGATGGCGCACAGCGAGTTGTGGCTGAAGCCGTCAGAGTTCCACTGCGGCAAAACAATGATGGCCTGCTTGGGCCGCGCTGGATCTTTGTGAGCGGGCGCGGGATACCAGCACGCGTTGGCAACGTCGTTTTCTGCGTGCGGCGTGCGCTCGGGCGAAGTAAAGCGGAGATATTGCGCGCGCGCAAGCTTGCCCTCGGCTGCCCGCTGCTTCAACGCGGCATCTTTCGCTAAAGTCTCGGGCCGGACATTCGTGGGATAGAGCTGCGGATGGCGCTCCTCAAGGCGAAAATCCGCAGGCCGCTCATAACCGAAAAATGACTTGCTGTTGCGGATGAGGAGCTGGTTGATGCGCGCCATCGCGGCTTCTGCGGCGGCAGGGTCGCGCTCGACTTCCGGGCCGGGCACGGCAGAGCTGAAACCGTGCGATTCGAGAAAGGGCACGATCCACTCAAAGCCCCACTCGAGCGGGCGCACGATGCGATTCTCGTCGCGTGTCGTGAGCCGCGTCTCCCACGCATACATCCAGCGCGCGTACCAGTTCATGGCCATGTCGATTAGATTCAGTTTAGCAATTCTGCGGACAATTCAGCGAGCAGCGGAGCGAGAGAGCAACGGCGCGAACGGCCGGTTCGCGGTTCACGTAGCTCTTTGGGGAGCGGCGAACCGTCGACTACGAAGGTAACGATGACTATCTGCGGGCGGTGCGCTTGAGGGCGATGTATTCGGCTGTGAACCAGGCGAGCGAGAGCAGCAGAATCAGCGCGATGATGCCTTGCGAGATGGCGCAGTAGAGACACCAGACGCCCAAGCCGTATTCCTCGATCATGGAAAGGCGGAAGGCGAAGAGAAACCCCGCGAACGCGGCAAGGAATGTGAGGAAACGCTGGCGCGCAAGGCTGAGGCCGCCGAGCGCGAGATACCCAACGATACCAAGGACGGCCACCGGCACTTTACCGATCGTGGAAAAGCTGCTGTGGTTCACCGTGCCGCAATCCCAGTGCGCGTTGATGTCGCAGGGTGCAGCGGCAGTGGAGTAGTGGAGGGGCAGCGCCATCGATGAAACGACTACGCCGGCTATGGCAAGAGCAAGGATGATATAGCGCATGGTGGTTGGAAGAGAGACGTGGTGTACGGACTTCCTGTAGTCGATTCTACGCGACGACCTCACGGTCAGAGCTTGATCAACGTCGCGGCCGGGACGGGCAAAAGTGGTCCCCCAACGCTGTGGACATGTTTCAAAGAATGTTGCAGCAGCAAAGGAAAAATCGTCCCTCAGCGGCTAAAGCCGCGACCGCTGCGAGCCTGCTTGCGGCAGGGCTGAAGCCCGGCCCTTTCAAAACCCGTTTCTGAAACACGCGGTAGGATGAAGCCATGAACCTGCCGCGACACGACTCCCACGTTGCTCCAGCTGAAGCGACGAACCAGAGCGGGATGCGCGTGGCATTTTTTGGTGGCAGCTTCGACCCACCGCACCTCGGCCATCTGGCTGTGGCGCGCGCGGCGCGCGCGGCGTTTGCGCTGGACAAGGTGCTGTTTGCGCCGGTGGGCATGCAGCCGCTCAAAAAGGAGGGTTCCGCAGCGAGCTTTGAGGACCGGCTGGCGATGACGCGGCTGGCAATTGCGGGCGAGCCGGGCTTTGAGGTTTCCTTGCTCGATGCTCCAAAATTGTCCGATGCGCCCAACCCAGGAGCGGACCGCAATTCAGAGCCGAACTATACGATTGAGACTCTCAAGCGCCTGCGCAGCGCTCTCCCGCAGGGCACGACGCTCTTTTGCCTGATGGGCGCGGACGCGTTCTTCGGATTGCGCCAATGGTATCGCGCTGCGGAGATCCCTTTTGTCGCGCAGTTGATCGTGGCCTCACGACCCGGGCAGCCGCTGGAAAAGGTGAAAGAGGCGTTGCCGGAAAAGCTTACGCTTGAGACCACGCCCGATGTCGACAAGAATGACTCAGGCGTGACGGTCCGCGCCTTCGTCGTGATCAATGAATCCGGCAACCGTGCGCCGTTTTATGTGCTGCCCGGCCTCGATGTCGCGATCAGCGCGTCGGATATTCGGAGGGGGATTCGCGCGCAATTTCAGGCGGCTCGCGACGGCGCGACGCAGCCTCTCGTCGCTGCGTCGGTCCGTGACTACATCGAGCAACATAAGCTATACCGCGCCTAGGGGATCTCTCCCACCCTCTCCCAGAAAGCGCGGGAAAGATGGGAACGCCCCGCCAACTTGCTGACTTGCTGATTTCTGCCGCTTGCGGTGCGGCGAAGCGGCACGCTAGGATGAAGTTTGGAGAGCCACCCTACCGCATGAATCTAACGCCAGCGCAGAAACAAACGCGCACCCTCGTACAGGCAGCAGCAGCAGCCTGTGAAGACAAAAAAGGCCAGGAAACCCGCATCCTCGAGCTCGATGCCGCTGACTCGGGGCTGAGCGATTTCTTTCTGGTCACTTCAGCCGCCAACGACCGCCAGACCGTCGCCATCGCCGACGAAATCGAGATGCGCCTCAAGCGCGAGTTCGGCGTGTATCCGCAGTCGGTGGAGGGCCGCCGCAACGGCGAGTGGATTCTGCTGGATTATGTCGACTTCGTCGTACACGTATTTCTTGCCGAGCGCCGTGCTTTTTACGACATCGAGCGGCTGCGCAAGTCGGCGCGCCCGCTCACGCCGGTTGAGTTCGATACAGAATTGAAGACCGCGCTCGCCGAGAAGACGCGCGCCGTGCGCAGCAAGGCAGGGAAGGCCGAGGCAGGAGCGCGCAAGCCGGGCCGGAAGCCTGGCGCGAAAAAGGCTGCGACGCGGAC
>JBAWFY010000433.1:0-5742 GCA_049592335.1 Occallatibacter sp. | reverse complement strand
TCCACGCCAGAACAGGTACACTGTTCCCGCTGCGTCAACGGGACAACAACAAAAACCTTCCTGATAAGGAAAAAGTGTCAGACATGTGCCCGGTCTAATATGTCAGACTTCTCCCCGGCCGTTCATGCTTGAGCACAGTTGCACAGTTTCTGTGCCAGTACGCCGATTTGGCTGCAGGCTATTGAAGCGCATCTACTTGCGAGCAGCACAGTTGCACAGTCGAAAAACCGAGATCCGAGAGATCGGCGATCAAACAAAAGTGTGCAGTGAATCGTGATTAGAAACCCGGCCGTGGTCTTGGGACGGCGATTCGTCATTCGTGATTCCTGCATGCTGCATTGCTCCTGAGATAAGGATAGCGATTTGGCGGAAATATCCGGCAATTGGAGCGGGGGAATAAAGACCGCGTAATGAATGGGATGGGGCGGGCGTGGAGGGTATGGGGGTTGACTTGGGGTTGAGCTGCACCCCTGTGGTGAGACAGATCGTGATTTGACAGTTTGCCGTTGGATTAAAGGAAGTGCCCGGGAGTCGAATGAGGAGCCGCTCAAAGTTTTGGCGCTTCGTCAATCTCATCGCTCTCAGCGCCCCATCGAAGCCGGGTCTTTTGCGGCTTGGGTGGGAGAGCAGGATTCTAACCGGAACCACTTGAAGCCGCTCGGCGTGAACCCGTCAATACTGTGAACTCTTGAGAGCCGTGAATGTGGATTTTTCTTGAGGAAATATCCACGCAGCAGCTGCGGCTTCGGTCTACACCATTTCCGAAAATGCTAGAGCGCGATCCTAACGCGCTCATCGCGGTAAACTGCGAAGAACGGGTGAACAGGCCTGTGCCGCCGGTGTTGGTGGTCTCCCACTCATCCACGATGAAGCCGTGGATGAATGGGGCACTCCAAACTCCTGCTTATCTCTTGAGTGGGCCACCTGCCACTCCAAGCTTTTGGTTATTTTCATGACCGGGTCACTGCCCACCTGCCAACGGAGCCGACACGGTTATCCAATCAGCCCCTTTTCGAATCATTGGGTGGTCCCCGCCCACACATACTCCGTTAGCCCGCATCGTACAGATCGATCAATCTATCGAGACAGGAGGGATCGAGCTCTTTGCGTTTGCTCTGATCAAAACTTACAGATTCAACCGGGATTTCACCCATATGGTCCACAAGTGCCCTGTTGTAAGCATCCCAATTTCCCTCTCTTACCAGGTTACCAACCGAATCAGGAATAACGTAAACTGAGTAACTGGCTTCGTACTCGTCAAGTTCATCGTTGAATTCACTCTGAAGTAATATAAACCGTCCTCGGTAATGGACAACGATGTACCGCGGCACATCCCAGAATCCTCCGTAATTGAACGGTATCATTTGCGACATATGCGCTATCTCCCGCTAAGGTCTCTTTAGTTCTGAGGCCTTGATTGGACCCGTTGGTCCCGCGGAGCTGGGTTAGCTTGCGGCGGAGTGAACGTATCTTGCCCGCCCGTTACATCTACGTGCTGACCGTTAATTGGTCCACCCGGGTACGCCGGCTCTGGCTTAGGGCGTACAGTCCCGCCCGCTGCTCTGATTTTACCGGCCGTCGTCACCTTGACTTTCCCGTGTGGAACGCCTCTTCCAGCTTCCTCAACTGAAGCCCCTTGGGCGGCCGAGTACTTTCCTGAGGCGGGAATTGGCTTTTCGCCGCCATGCACTATCGTCTGGCCATTGGGGACGTCGCCCGGGGCGTGAAGTTCGCCTTCACCGTCATGCGGCGCCTGGGCTGGAGCGGGTGCAGGGCTTGCAGCAGGCGGTGGTGCCTCCTCATTGTGGAAATGCTGGTAAATTGCGACGCCAGTTAATGCGGCCGCAGTAACCCCTATGACCGTCAATCCGATCGGCCCTGTAGCCGCCAAAGGAGCTTCGTCAGTGAGTATCCCGCCGCCCGCCAAGGCGAGACACCACGGGCAGTGTCCGTCCGCATCCACTCCGCCGAGTGGATTGTTCTGCATATATGCATACAGATTTAAGGTTTGCGGATCATCCATCTTTGCATACGGTACCGGCTCCTCTTTCGCGCTCCAGTCCGGTGACAACCAGCGTCCCATCGTAGATGCATAGTACCTGGCCCCGAAGTAGTCGTTACCGGATTCGGCGTCGCGTTCTTTGCCGGTGAAGTGGTGCGGGTCGGGGATGTCGCCGCTGCAGGCGACACCGTCGCCATAGGGCAGGCCGGTGCATGTGCCCTGCAGCACTCCAGACGAATCGGTGGTGGCGCGCATGGTGCCCAGCCAGTCCGTGAGCCGGAAGGAGGGCAGGGCGATGGTAGGCGGATCGACGGTGGGATTGGCAGGGTTATACTGCGCCGCGATGTACAGCGGGTTGGGCACCGACTCGTAAGTGGCGATGAGTGCCGTCCCGGCAGAAACATACGTGCGCTGCCAGTTCATCGTACCGTTGGCATTCTGGGCCACCTCCGTGACCTGCTGGCCGCCGGGACCAAGAATGTAGTCGGTCTCATTCTTCGACGCAGTCAATCCGTTCGACGAAGGGTCGCAGGTCCAGCTTGTAATGGTTCCCTTGGCTACGCGGTTGCCGTCGGCGTTGTAGACGTATCCTGTCATCACGGTCGTTCCGTCCACGGCTTGGCTTAGCGAGGCGCAGATGCGGCCCTCGGCGTCGTAGAGGTACTGGTTGCCCTTGGTCTCGTCCATAGTGACGTCGCCAGCCGCATCGTAGGTGTAGGGCGAGGGGGAGACGGCGCCGCTGTTGGGCGCGATGACCGCGCCGACCTGGTTGTTGGCGTTAAAGACCCACATCGATGCCGACTGAGCCGGGCAGGCAGCGGACTGCTGGCTCTGGACCGTGCGGTTGCCGAAGGAGTCGTAGGCCCAGCACAGGTTCTGGCCGGCAAACTGCTGCGAGGCGCTGGTGGTAGCCGTGTCCTGCCCGGTCACGAGCCGGTTGAGGGTATCGTAGCCGTAGTTCCATGCCCCCATGACGGAGTCGTTCACGCTGGATACGTTGCCGGCCGGGTCGTAGACGAGCGAGTAGCTGTAGACGGTTTGCTGCGTGCTGCTGGCGCTGGCTCCGCCGCCCAGGCTGCCGCTGGCCGGCAAGCCCTGGAACGAAGCGGAGAATACATTGCCGGGATAGTTGGAAGCGCTGGTGAGCAGGTAGCCGTAGTCGGAGGCTGCGCCTGGGCCGGTTGCCTCGATATAGAGGGTGTTGTTGAGGGCGGCTACGTTGACGCTGGAGTTTGACCCGGCCAATGCCTCGGCGACCGATTCCGGCGTGGACGTCTGGCCGTAGCTGGTGGAGTCCGTAAAGAGCACATTGCTGCCCGTTCCGGTGGTGACGCAGGGGTTGGAGCCGCAAACGTAGAGATTGACGGTGCCGGTGTCGTAGACCACGGCCGGAGGCGGTGGAGAAGCTGGGCCTGCGCCGCCGACCACTCTGATGCGTTGGTTTGATGTATCCGCTATATAGATGTTTCTCGCACTATCCAGCGCAACTCCAAATGGGCCGTTGAGTTCCGCGCTGACCGCTGTTCCTCCGTCCCCTGAGAAGCCCGCAGTGCCGTTGCCGGCGATCGTCGAGATGACGGTTGTGCCGGCGGTCACCATGCGGATTCGATTATTGCCTGTATCTGCGATGTAAATATCGCCGGCACTATCAACGGCGACTCCGCGTGGACCGCTGATTTTCGCGCTGGTCGCCGCTCCGCCATCGCCTGAGTAGGCGGCGGTTCCGTTGCCCGCAACGGTTGACATGACTCCTGTTGCAGCCGTTACCTCGCGAATCCGGTTGTTATTGGTGTCTGCGAAATAGATGTCGTCCGCACTGTCTAAGACAAGCCTGGTTGGGTCATTGAGTTCCGCGCTGATGGCTGCTCCGCCATCGCCAGAATAGCCTGCGGTGCCAGTGCCGGCGATGGTCGAAATCACGCTGGTGGATGCATTCACTTCGCGGATACGATTGTTACCGGAATCCGCGATATAAATGTTGCCTGCCGCGTCTATGACCACTCCACTTGGCAGGTTAAACTCCGCGCTGGTGGCTGGTCCGCCGTCGCCAGAGTAGCCTGCGGTCCCGTTGCCCGCAATGGTCGAGATCACGCCAGTGGTAGCGTTCACCTCACGAATTCGATTGTTGCTGTCGTCCGCGATATAGAGGTTGCCCGCGCTGTCTACAGCCACCCCGGTTGGCGCGTTGAGTTTTGCGCTGGTCGCCTGTCCCCCATCGCCCGAGTAGCCCGCGGTGCCGTTGCCGGCAACCGTAGAGACAATGCCCGTGGAAGCGGTGATCTTCCGAATGCGATTGTTGCTGTAATCGACGATATAGACATTGCCTGCACTGTCTACGAACGATCCGCGTGGTGCGTTGATTTCGGAGCCGGTCGCCGCGCCTCCGTCGCCCGAGTAGCCAGCCGTGCCATTGCCTGCGATGGTGCTGATATTGCCCTGAGCCGGCAGGACAAAGGCTGGAGTAGCGACCGTGAAGCTCTGCGGACTACCCGTTACGGCTGCGTAATCTGGTGTCGCTGAGGCGCTGGCCGCCAGCGTGCAAGTTCCGATGCCCACAAAGCTCACCGTAATGCCCGAGGCGGTGCACACGCCGGGCGTGCTCGACGACACCGACACGATTGGCGATTCGTTTCCAGAGTATGTGTAGGTCACGGCAAAGCTACCGCCGTAGGTTGCGCTCGACGGGATATTGCCGATGCTGATGGTCGGCACGGCCGGACTGATGGTAATTACGTTCGAATTGCTCGAACTGCTATTGGCATCGTCGCCGCTGTAGGAGGCGGTAATCCAATACAAGCCCGGCAACCAGGCCGCACCCCCCGATATGGAGACCGATCCAGCATTCAACGCCGTGGTCGCCCATGAGTTGCCGTTCACGGTCCAGGTGATCGTGCCTGTGGGATTGTTCCCCATGACAGTCGCCGTGCAGTTTATGTTGGTGCTGTAAGTCGCGGGGTTTGGGTTGCAGGATAGATATACCGAGGGCCCTGTCATGGCATTTGCAACTACGCGGATGCGATTGCCGCCTGCTAAGTAGATGTTTCCCTGAATGTCTGAGGCGATCGCGTCTGCGTAGATTTCTGCGTCAATGGCGGGTCCTCCGTCGCCTGAGAATCCCTGGGTTCCATTTCCGGCAAAGATTGGCATATAGGAGTAGTAGCCGTAGCCCGAGACCGGCACGATAATGCTGTCGGAAACTCCCTCGATGGCGAGATTATTTTTAGTGTCCGAGAAATAGAGATTATCTGCGCCGTCAACGGCGACTCCGACTGGCGTGCCGAGTGGAATGATGCCACTTCCATTGTCATTTGCATCCTGCCAGACAGTCCAGATGTTCCCGCTAGAAGCCATCACCTCACGAACCGCGCCGTTTTGAGTGTCGGCAATATAGACGTTGCCGGCGCTGTCTACGGCGACTCCGTTGGGGTAGGAGAGCTCCGCGCTAGTCGCCGGGCCGTCGTCACCTGAGAATCCGCAGATTGCACTTCCGGCGAAGGTGGAGATGACGCCGGTGGCAGCAGTCACCTCGCGAATTCGGCAGTTGTAGGTGTCGGCGATATAGATATTGTCCGCACCGTCTACGGCCACGCCCCATGGAAGGTCAAGTTCGGCGCTGGTTGCTGCCAAGCCATCGCCCGCGTAGCCTCTAGTTCCATTGCCGGCCACGGTCACAATAGTGGCGCTGGAAGCAATTACCTCGCGAATTCGCTCATTGTCCCAGTCCGCAATGTAAATGTTGC
>JBAWFY010000432.1:0-3837 GCA_049592335.1 Occallatibacter sp. | reverse complement strand
GGGATCCACCGTGCGGCCTCCGAGACCCCTCTCGAGCGCGTTCTGCAGCGCAAACCGCACTTGGCGCGCCACCATCAGATTGGTCTCGTAGCTCTGCTGCACCGCAGCCTTCAATAGCTGGTGAACGTACACCAGCGACACCAGCCCGGCGATGAGAAACACCAGGGCCGAAATGGCCAGCACGAGTTTGGTCTTCAGACGCATCGATGGCCGCTGCCGGAAAACCTACATTGAACCGGCCGGGATCTCCCGCTCCTGCCCGTATGCCTTGAGCTTATTGTGCAGCGTCTTCAGGCTCACGCCCAGAATCTCCGCGGCGCGGGTCTTGTTTTGTCCCGTAGCTTCGAGCGTGCGCAGAATCAGCAGCCGCTCGGCCTCATCGACCGTTGTCCCCACGCGCACCGTGATCGCGTTTCCCTCCGCAGCGGGCGAGGCCAACGATTGATCCGCTCCAAATCCCGAGGGCAGGTGTCCGGCGTCGAGCGGCGCGCCATCGGGACACAGAACCACCGCCCGCTCGATGGCATTGCGCAACTCGCGCGCGTTGCCGGGCCAGTCATATGCCATTAGCCGTCCCAGCATCGACGAAGAAACCCCGGATACCCGGCGACCGTGCTTCTGGTTCATCTCGTTGATCATCGCCTCGGCCATGGCCGGCAAATCTTCCATGTGCTCCCGCAGCGGAGGCATATGAATGTTGAAGACATTGAGCCGGTAGAAAAGATCGGCGCGCAGATGCCCCTGCGCCACCGCGTGGCGCGGATCGCGATTGGTAGCCGCAAGTACGCGCACGTCCACGTCCTGCTCGGTGCGCGCTCCCAGCCGCCGCAGCTTTCGCTCTTCCAGCACGCGGAGCAGCTTAGCCTGCGTGCCCGCCGGCATCTCGCCTACTTCGTCAAGCAGTAGCGTTCCCCCCGAGGCCAGCTCGAAGCATCCGGCGCGGCGCTCGATCGCGCCCGTGAAGGACCCTTTCTCGTGGCCAAAGATCTCGCTCTCGATCAGCGTCTCCGGAATTGCCGCGCAATTGACGGCAACGAACGGCCTCGTCTTGCGCGGGCTCAGCTGATGCAGCGTCCGCGCCACCAGTTCCTTTCCTGTGCCGCTCTCACCCGTGATCAGCACCGGTACGTTCGACGGCGCAATCTGTTCGATGAGCCCGAAGATCTCGCGCATTTCGCGCGAACTGCCTACCAAAGCACCCAGCACGCCCGTCTCGCGCAGCCGCCGCCGCGTCACTTCGAGCTCGATGGCCGTGTCCCGCTGCCGCGCGGCATTGGCCAGGATGGTCTTCAGCCGCGTCGCATCCACCGGCTTCTGCAGAAAGTCGTACGCGCCCAGCTTCATGGCCTCGACCGCCAGTTGAACCGAGCCCATCGCCGTCAACACCACCACGGCCATATTGACGCTCACGCCCGCGCCGCCCTCAGCCAGTTTGCCCAGCAACGCCATGCCGTCCATCCGCGGCATCTTCAGGTCCGTCACCACAATCGCCGGGTCCCATGCCAGCGTCTTTTCCCATGCCTCCAGGCCATCGCGCGCGGTCTCGGTGCGGTATCCCCAGCCGGAGATCAGCTCCGCCAGCCCCGCCAGCGCGTTCGGCTCGTCTTCGGCGATCAGCACTTTCACTTCATTCTGCATGGGGGCGTTCCTCCATTAGCTTATTACCTTTCCCGCTTTGTTCAGCACAAAACCCATCTGCCCTGTATAAGGAACCGCATCAGCCCTCTGGCCGTCCCTCGGAACGCTACACTGAAACCATGCTGGACTATGAGCTTTCTCCGACGGAAGCCGCTCAAGTTCTTTGCGAAAAGGCAGCTCGCGTCGTCGACGTGCGCGAACCATGGGAGTTTGCCGCCACGCGCATTGAGGGCAGCCTGCACATGCCCATGGGCGAGGTGCCAACGCGCGCGCAGAAAGAACTCGACACCAACGAGCGGCTCATCGTCGTATGCCATCACGGCGTCCGCTCCCTGAACGCAACCGCATGGCTGCGCAGGCAGGGCTTCGAGAAAGCGCAATCGCTGCGCGGCGGCATCGACGCCTGGTCGGTCGAAGTCGACCCTAAGGTCGCGCGCTACTGACGGTGACGCTCATTTCCGGCCCAGCCGGAAGCAGTACGTCAACTGAGCCAACCCGCTGTCAATGCCAGGATTTGTGGTGGCCGTGTAGTGATTCGAAATGTGATGGTAACGATATTCGATACGGATGGAATTCAGGTTTGAATGGAAGATTTCAAATCCAGCGCCGATGTCGAAGGTGAAGTTGAATGAGCCTGCGCTCACGATCGGGATCGGTCTGGTCGAATACATGTACCCACCGTGGCCTTCCAGCAACGATTGGATTCTGCGCCCCGGCAGAAAGTTCCATTGCATGCCGATGGGTGAAATCGACTGTCCAACTGTCCATTCGCGGCCCGAACAATAATCCGTCGCTGTGTAGCTGACCGGCGTACCGCCCGGCCCCTCGGAAGCGCTAAAGGTCATTGTCAGTGGTGTGCAGGTGATCAATTGCGCGCCCAGATTGTACGAGGCCGAGCCTCCATTGGGCCCGGAGTACTGGACAAATTGCGTGGCTGTGGGATCGCTCTCAAGCGCAATCGGCAGCAGCTCGCCGTCGTACTGCCAATTCACAACCCGGTTCATCAGCAGCCGGCGGCTGTAGGAAATCCCAATGTTCAGGAGTTCGCGGTTTGTCGCCGCCCCCAGCAGCATGTGGCTCGAGTCCCACGAGTATGCGCCCACAATTCCCAAGGTGTTCGCTCTCGCATAGTAAGAGCCGGGATCCCGGCCCTGCGCCGCACATACCGTACCCCCCGCAGCGATCGCCATGGCGGAAGCGAAAAACAGGCAGAGAGGCAGCGTGGGAAGGCGCAGCTTATCGTTCTCTGGCAAGCTTTCCTCTCGGTGGATGGTGGATGAACCCCAGTTTGTGGATGGAGGACGCCCGGCCTCGGGAAGTCCTATACTTCTGTTTTGACTGCAAAACTCTGGAAACGGATGTATACCTATGTCTTCTTCCGCCGTTGAATTCGCCCGCCGGAACCATCCTCGCTTTCTCAATGAACTGAAGGCGCTCTTGCGCATTCCCTCCATCTCCACGCTGCCCGAGCACAACGCCGATTGCCGCAAGGCCGCCGAAGCCCTGCTCGCCGAGCTGAAACGCATCGGCATGGAGAACGCCCGCCTCATCGAGACGTCTGTGGGGGCGGAAGACGACAGCCACCCCCTGGTTTACGCCGACTGGCTCCATGCAGCCGGGAAACCAACAGTACTAATCTACGGCCACTACGACGTGCAACCCCCCGATCCGCTCGACGAATGGCTCTCCCCGCCCTTCGAGCCCACCGAGCGCAACGGCAATCTCTATGCGCGCGGCGCGGTCGACGACAAAGGCCAGGTGGTCGCCCAGGTCAAAGCACTCGAATCGCTCATGGGCGCCAACGGCGCGTTACCCATCAATGTGCGCGTGCTCTTTGAAGGCGAAGAAGAAGTAGGCGGGGAGACCATCGCGAACTATGTCGCATCGAAACCTACCAACCTCAAAGCCGACTTCGCGCTCGTCTCCGACACCGAGCTTTTTGCTATCGGCCTGCCCACGCTTTGTGTTGGGCTGCGCGGTATGATCTACACCGAGATTGAAGTGCGCGGCGCAAAAAGCGATCTGCACTCCGGTATGTACGGCGGCGCTGCGCCCAATCCTTTCGTCTCTCTCTGCCACATCGTCGCCAAACTCAAGGACGAATCCGGTCACATTCTCATTCCCGGTTTCTACGACGGCATCATCCCACCCAGCGCCGAGGAGCTTGCCGCGTGGCGCAGTCTTCCCTTCGACGAAGAG
>JBAWFY010000431.1:0-5857 GCA_049592335.1 Occallatibacter sp. | reverse complement strand
CCGCGGAGTTTGCCGTGCTGGGCACAGAAACCCGCATCGTCGTCGCCGACCTCAACGATCCCACCGCACCGCAGCAGATCTACGACGCCACCAAGGATCTTGCCATCGATATCCTCGTGAACAACGCCGGACTCGGCCAGTACGGCCATTTCCACTTAGGCCAGCCCGAGCAGGAGTTCAGCATGGTGCGCGTCAATTGCGAGGCCGTGGTGCGCATGTCACGTCTGTTTTTGCCGCGCATGGTCGAGCGCCGTCGCGGCTGGGTGCTCGTCGTTGCTTCCACGGCCAGCTTTCAGCCGCTGCCGTATTTTTCCACCTACGCCGCCACAAAAGTCTTTGACCGCTTTTTTGCCCTCGGGCTCGCTGCGGAAGTCGCGCAGTACGGCATCAACGTGACCGCACTCTGCCCTGGCACCACGGAGAGCGAGTTCTTTGAAGTCGCCCGCGCCGGCGTTTTTCGCAAGCGCAAATTGCAATCCGCCGAAGAAGTCGCCCGCCTCGCCATCGTTGCGCTCGCCGCCGGCCAGCGCACCATCATTCCCAAGCCGAGTGGCCGCTTCACGGCATTCCTCGTCCGCTTTTTGCCCACCGGTCTCATCACCTATATCGTCGAGAAAGGCGCGCGCCCCGCACCCAACCCGTAGTTCGCCCGGTCCTGCACCATTTGTTTCCACGCGGTTTTCCACAGAACCAAAAGCAGTTTTCCCAATCTGGAACGCTTTTCACACTCCGAGAACTTTTGGTCTCCAAGTCGGAGGGAAAAGCCTTGCAACCTTTTTCGAAGTATGGCATCTAGATAAGTAATTAGCAGAGGCTTCCCCACTATGTCCTACCAAAGCAAGTAACTACTCTCACTTGAGGGTTCTTCGGAACCTCTTCCCAAAACACCCCCCTGGATACCCCCCTTCATTGCCTCTCGAGCGGGCCTACCGGAAGGTAGGCCCATTGCTTTTGTGCCCCATTTACTCTCTCCACAGATTTCGTTCCGCTCAAATTCACTTCCCTCACTCGCTGTTCCCTCGTTCCCATGCTTTCTCATTCCCCTTGTTCCCTGCTCCTTTCCTCCCTGCCTTAAAATCAAACCATCGATGCGGCGCTCATCCCATCCATCTTCAATTTCACCGGCAATCCAATCGCTTGATGCTCTCTTCCGGGAGGCAGGGCTGGTGCGTACTCCGCGCCGCCGGCCACTGAGCGCCCGGCCAGCCCGTCTCGACGGCCAGGCTCCCGAGGAGCTGATGCCTCCACGTCCCACCACCCGCCGCGCTGCCAACGGAGTCGCGTGGCTCCCCATCCCCGGCTGGAATCTTCCCTGGCTCTGGAGCGGATTCAGTACGCGCCTCGGTGGCGTGAGCCGCGCCTACTGCGCGGAAGATGCGCCGGGCGAACTGAACCTCGGCTTCACCGCAGAGGATGACAGCGCCGCCGTCCTCGCCAACCGCCGCCTCTTCGCCGAAGCCATCAGCGGCAACTCAGCCACTCCAATCGTGGCCCTTAAGCAGTTCCACGCAAACCTCGTCGTTGACGCCTCAAGCGCCGACGCAACTCGCCCCACTCCGCGACGCGCCGACGGCCAGATCACCACCGAGCCCGGCCTGCTACTCGCCGTGCAGACTGCCGACTGCATCCCGGTCCTCGTCGCCGATCGCCGCCAGCGCATCGTCGCCGCCTTTCACGCCGGATGGCGCGGCACCGTTAAGCGCATCGTGCAAACGGGCATAGGGCGCATGAGACTCGTCTTTGGCTGCCGTCCGCAGAACCTCATCGCCGCCATCGGCCCCGGAGCCGCAGCCTGCTGCTACTCCGTGGGCGAAGAGGTGATTTCCGAATTCACCTCGCAGTTCGCTTACGCGCGCGATCTCTTCCACGAGGTCTTCGACTCTGACCCCATCAAAAAAAATTATCCGATGCTGTTCCTGACGCAGCGCGCCCCCGGCCACTCGCCCATCGGCCCCAGCCTGCACGTCGATCTGGTCGAAGCCAACCGCCGCCAGTTACTCGCGGCCGGCCTCGCCCCGCGCGCCATTCAAATCGTTCCCGGCTGCACGCAATGCCAGCCCGATCTCTTCTTCTCGCACCGCGCAAGCCAAGGCCGCGCCGGCCGCATGATGGCCGTCATCGGCATTCGGGAGATAGAGAAACGCCGCTCCAAAAATGCCTTGTCATCCTGAGCGACCGGACCCGGAACGTAGTGAAGGGGAAGGGAGTCGAAGGACCTGCGGTTGCTTTTAGCGCGCTCAACCTAACACAAACACGGCTGCCCCATCCTAAACGCACCGTTTGCGTTGAGGGTGGGATCGCACAAATCTCAACTCACAGTTTTTCTTAGGAAAATTATAGAGGCGCAGTCGCTACGCCGTCTTCGCCGCCTCGCCCGGATTCACCAGGTCGCGCAGCTCCTTCGACGGCTTGAAATAAGGTACTTTCTTGGCAGGCACTTCCACGCGCGCGCCGGTCTTCGGGTTGCGCCCGATGCGGGGATTCCGCTGGCGGATACGGAACGAGCCGAAACCCCGAATCTCGATCTTGTCGCCGCCCTGCAAAGCGCCAATCACCGAGTTGAAGATCGTCTCCACAATCACTTCGCCGTCGCGCCGGGTCAAATCGCCCAGTGCCGTCACCTTCTCTACCAGGTCCGCCTTGGTCATCTCTTTTAAACCTCCGCACTTACCCTACAGAGGGATTGTGCAAGGGACGGCCCAAAAAAGCAAGTCCCCTCGCATTTTATCCTTTGCGCATCAGCAAGTTGGCGCAAAAGACCACCCAAGGGACGAAGCCCCGCCCCTTGGTCGCAGACCAAGTCCCGCCCGTGCGCTATCATGGCCAAAGAGACCCGCCTCTGCACAACCGCAACCCCGCGCGGACGCATTCAGGCTCGTCGTCCGCGCATGTCCTATCCCGCCTACAGCATCGTGATCCCCGCCTACAACGAGGCCGCGCGTATCTGTAACGCGCTCGAATCCGTCGTCACCTGCATCCACCAGCACGCCTGGAACGCCGAGGTCGTCGTCGTCGACGACGGCTCCCGCGATCAGACTGCCGATATCGTCCGCGCCTTCGCCCAGTACCATCCCGAAGTGCGTCTGCTGCAGAACACCGGCAATCACGGCAAGGGCTACAGCGTGCGCAATGGCATTCTCCACTCCTTCGGCGAAATCGTGATGTTCACCGACGCCGATCTCTCCGCGCCCATCGAAGAAGCCGAAGGCCTCTTCGCCGCCATCGCTGCCGGCGCCGACATCGCCATCGGCTCCCGCTGGCTCGAGCGCACGCGCCAGACCATCCGCCAGCCGCTCTATCGCCAGTTTTTTGGCCGCTGCTTCAATGGCGTCACGCGCTTCGTCATGGGCCTGCGCTTCGCCGACACGCAATGCGGCTTCAAAGCCTTCACGCGCTCGGCCGCGCAAACCGTATTCCAGCTTCAGACCATCGAGCGCTGGGGCTTCGATCCCGAAATTCTCTTCATCGCCCTCAAGCGCGGCTACCGCATTCAGGAAGTCCCCGTAAGCTGGGCGCACGACGAGCGCACCCGCATCAGCTACCTCAAAGACGGAACGCGCATGTTGCAGGACATCGCCATCGTGCGCTGGAACGCGCTCCTCGGCCGCTACTCAAAGCCAGTCGAGCACGTTCACCGAGCCGGCCTCGTTAAATAGCCTCCTGAAACAATCGCGGGCTAGACTCGTGGCGAACAGCACTACTTAGGCCCTGTCGTAGACTGTCCGCAGCCGATTTTTTCTCCTTCGTTGTAACTTTTCCGCCCCTCCGGGATAGATAGTATGAGCAGGAAGGGAGGCACCATGGACACCACAGCAGCCGTCGCCGATCGCAAGATATCGGCATTTCCCGCGTGGCACACAGCAATCCTTCTTACCGCGCTCGCAGTCCTCGTGGCAATGGGCACCCGGCCGCACGGCAAATCCCCCAACCATCGGCTCATCGGGTATCTCATCGCCGCAACATTTGAATGGGCCATGGTCGCATGGATCGTCTTTGGTTGCCGCCTAAAGGGCCAGAGCCTGTTCAGCCTGCTGGGCGAATTCTCCGCTTGCTGGCGAACCATCCTCAGGGATGTCGGACTGGCCATTGCATATCTCGTGCTCGCCAATATTGTTCTCAGCATCCTCGGGCACTTTCTCGCTGGCCCGCCGAACGAAGCACTTAAAGATATCCTGCCGCATACACCCGTCGAACAGGCTGTGTTTGTAGGCCTCGCGGCTACAGCGGGATTCTGCGAGGAATTGATCTATCGCGGATACCTGCAGCGCCAGTTCGCCGCCTGGACGGGCAGCCTTTCCATCGCCCTCGTATTGCAGGGCATCGTCTTCGGAGCTTCTCATGCCTATCAGGGTTTCGGCCAGGTCCTCATCATCACCGTGTACGGATGCATGTACGGCCTGCTGGCAGCGTGGCGAAAGAGTCTGCGGCCCGGCATGATCGCCCATTTTCTGCAGGATGCGATCAGCGGTCTGCTTCTGGCGCGATCGGTTCTGAAATAATCCGGCCATGGATCCGCGGGAAGGATGACGAACGACTTCGCCCTGCTGTACGAGATCCTCCGGCCGGAGCCGGGTGCCCCATCCTATGCGTGCCTTTGTCTTTGCGCCTAGGGTGGGACAGCACAAACCTCAACCCACCTCTTTCAACCCAGCACGAACAATGGGTGCCCCAGGTGCCTCGCCTTTGGGCACCTGGGATAGCACGAACCCCAACCCGCCTCACAAATCGGACGAATTCAGAAGCGCCCGCTTCAGCGGGCAAAAGAAACCAGCCCAGGGCGGAGGGAGCAGGGGCCTTCAGGCCCCTGGATAGGGCGGATCAATGGGCGGCCTTTAGGCCCGGGCCCCATTGTTTGCTTCTCGTCTTATATCAGGGCGCGAGTTCACTCGCGCCGAAAGCATCCCACACGTTTTTAGAAATTGAATACGCGGCGCAGCCGCGCCCAGCCCCGGAGGGGTCTGTCGAGATGAGCCCAGGGTAGACCCTGAGCGAAGTCGAAGGGGGAACCCTGGGTCAAGGCGCGAAAAATTCATCGCCGCCCCGTAGGGCCGGTGCGAAACCTTTCCGCGCGGCTCTTCCGTGTGCATCCTCAGCAACTCCAAGCCAACTTCAAACGCGTCCAAAGCCTGCCCGGAACGCACTGGACTCCCGTAGCCTTCGGCGTTTTACAGGACTAAACCAGCGGTTTGGCAGATGAATGGCGTTGACGCCCCGGATAACCCCATCGCGTGGAGTGCTATCCTCATGCACAGGGATGGGTTAACTTCGATTTGTGTGATCGAGAAGGCTGTGGAAGGCTCTAAAAAGGTGGGTGTTCGCGCCATTTCGCTTTTCAGCGGCTGCGGAGGGTCCGACCTTGCACTGGCTGGCCGCGGCTACGATGTCGTATGGGCCAATGATGTCTGTGAGCCTGCCTGCCGGACTTACGAGTCGAACCTCGGCTCAGGCAGGATCGAGTGTGGTGATATTGCCAAATACGACAAATTTCCCGCGGCAGAGCTGCTTATTGGATGCTATCCATGCCAGGGTTACACGCAGGGCGGAAAGCGTGATTGGGAAGCGCCGGTCAACTTCCTCTATCGGCAATTTGATCGGGCGCTGAGAACTGTTAAGCCCGTTGCATTCGTGGTCGAGAATGTGAACGGGATGGCGTATGGAGAGAGCCGCGGGCTCCTGGATAATCAACTTCGTCGCTATCGCTTGGCAGGGTATCGAGTCAAATGGGCGGTCTTGAATGCGAGGGACTATGGCGTTCCTCAAAACCGTCGGCGGGTCTTCCTGGTCGGCGTGAAATCCAGTCTAGATTTCGATTACAACTTTCCGGTCCCGACCCACGGTGCTGCCAAGCCACTAGCTC
>JBAWFY010000430.1:0-3013 GCA_049592335.1 Occallatibacter sp. | reverse complement strand
GCCATGCACCTGTTCCCGAAACCCTGCGATTGAAATTCTCCCAAGCCTGTTGATGTGGTAGGACCGAAGAAGCGGAGCGCCTGTCGCTCCGCTTTTGTTTTGGGATCAGCGCGAGGGCCATTCTTCAACTACGATGCCAAGATCGTTGAGCTGCTTGATGGCGGCCTCGACGTTGCGGCGGACCATGGGCCGGTCTTTGGGCGCAGCTGTGGAGGACTCGGCGAGAGCGACCACGCGGCCGTAGGGCCATGCGCCGGCGGGAATGGCGGCAATAGCCTTGTCGAGATCGGAGGGCCGCAACTGGAGCTCCTGACGGCGGGCGGCCACGGGGCGCAGCATGGTTCCCTGCCCCACCGGACTGGGATTAGCGTCGGACATGAGGATGCGGAGGGTGACGAGATCGGGACCGACGGAGAGGAATGGATTGGTCCACTGGGAGGGGTCGTGAATGTCGATGTAAAGGCTCTTGGTGGGTAGTGGAATTTTCTGGAGCTGAGCACGCTCGTCATCGAGCTGGGTTGCGTTGGCTTGCAGTTTCTGCTCGGCGGTGGCTGCCTTTTGCGCGACGCCTTCGACGGCTTGCTCTTCCTTGTGGCAGGCGGCCAGGACAAAGACAAGCAGGCCGGCCAGGACGAAAAATTGCTTGAGGCGAAGATGCAACATTACCTGATCAAGAATAGCAGGAGAGGATTGCGGATTGAGGTTCATGCTGTCCCACCCTAAGCGCAAAGAGCGCGCTTAGGACGGGGCACCCATTTTCCGTGCTGAGTTGAAAGAGACTGCGAAGATTATGGTGTTCCCTGTTCCCTGCCCCTACTGGCTACTCCCTATTCCCTATTCTCTATTCCCTATTCCCTATTCGCGATGAGACTGCGGGCGATGGAATCTAAGACGCCATTGAGGAAATTGATGGACTCGGGGGCGCAGTAGCGGCGGGCGATTTCGAGGGCTTCGTTGATGACGATGGGGAAGGGCGTGGACTTGAAGCCGACGAGCTCAGCGACGGCCATGCGCAGCAGGTTGCGGTCGACGGCGGGCATGCGGTCGAGACGCCAGTGTTTGGAATGGCTGGAGATGAGAGCGTCGATCTCTTCGCGGCGCTCCTCGGCGACGCGAAAAAGATCCTCAGCGAAGCCGCTGACTTCGAGTTCGACGGGATCGCCAGCCTTCCAGAAGGTGGCACGGACCTGATCGGGGGTGTGGCGACCGAGGTCGGCCTGGAAGAGCATCTGCATGGCGAGCTCGCGGGATTTGCGGCGATGACGGCTGGTCAAGCGGGGCCGCCTTCGAGAATCTTGCGGCGCAGGCTCACCATTTCGATGGCAGCGGCGGCGGCCTCGAAGCCTTTGTTGCCGGCCTTGATTCCGGCGCGATTGAGAGCCTGCTCGAGAGTTTCGCAGGTAAGCACGCCGAAGCTGTGGGGAATGCCGGTTTCCTGCTGCGACTGGCCGATGCCGCGCGCGACTTCGTTATAGATGGCTTCGTAGTGGGCGGTTTCGCCGCGCAGCAGGCAGCCGAGCGCGACGATGGCATCGACTTTGCCGGCATTGGCGAGGTTGCGGGCCGCGGCGGGAATCTCCCACGCACCGGGAACGCGAACCACTTCGATATCGGAGCGAAGTGCGCCGCTGCGCAGGAACGCGTCCAGGGCGCCGTCGAGCAGACGGTCGGTGACGACGGCGTTCCAGCGCGCAGCGATGACGGCGAACTTCATTCCTTCTGCAGAAAGGTCGCCTTCGAGGGCGACGGGCTTGCCTCTGAGCGGATCGGACCACGCCCAGAAACTGAAACGGAAGCCGGGCTCAGGCTCGGCGGTGAAGAGGCGGGATTTCCAATCCGTCTCGGAGACGGGCGAGAGGCGGCTGGCCGCGTCGCCGCCCTGGGCGCGGAGCCAGGATTCGGCTGCCTGATGAATGGCATCGAGAGAAGTGACTTCAATGAGGAGATCGGCGGTGGATGGAAAGCGTCCATCGACAATTTCGAGATTGCCAAGCGGGGCGAGAAACGATGCGCCGCGCGAGCCCTCCTGCTGCCAGCCTTTGCCGGGCGCGAAGCCGAGCGCGGCGAAGAAGCTGCTCAGCCGTTCGTAAGCGGCGGCGCTCGCTGTGGGGCGCAGGATGGAAATGCCTTTGATCATAAGTTGATTTTAGCGGAGGGAGTTAGCGAGTCGGCGAGTTCGCAAGTCAGTTAGTGAGTCAACAAGTCTGCGCATCAGCCTGACGGCGTTTGCGCGTGTGCACGGAGTGAAGGAAGTGAAAAGTGTCAAGGACCGGGGCTTCCCGCGCTTTCGATCTCGAAAACGGGGGAAGCTCCGGCTGGCTTGCTGACTGGCCGACTGGTTTTATGTGACCGAGCGCGGCCTGGTGACAACGACGGTGGCCGGAACAACGGTGTTGGGAGTGGGCGCCGCCGGATACAGGCAACCGGGGTCGTCGCCGCCGGCCGAAACTGGCGTGCAGGCCGGAAGATTGGGGCTGTACTGCTGGGAATCGACAGGAGGGTTGGACGTGCTCACGTTGGGGGGAATACTGATGAAGTGAATCCAGTTGTCGCCCGCTGTGGAGACGAAAAAGATGGAATCGTCCGATGAAAACGCGCCGGCGAGCGGAGCGGTGGCCTGTGAGGCGGGAGGCGCAGTGGTGGAAAGGTTGTTGTTGTATTGGAATGTGACGTAGCCGACGGGACCGGCGCCGCTGCCGTTGGCCAGGGGCAGATAGTAGGGCAGTTGGTTGCCCGGAGTTGCGCCGTCGTAGGTGACAAAGGCAATAGGAGCAGCCGTGGTGACGCTGTTGTTCGCGGGCGCGTCGCCGGTCACGATCTGATTGACGGCGGTGGCATTGAACGTAGTGGCGCCGCTGCCGGCGCCCAGCGCGATTGCCGGCGGGTTGACGGTGGGGTTGGTGGAAAGCGGCGTCATGGTTTGCGGCGTGGCTGTCGTGTCCTCGGGGCAAAGCGGGGCTGCTGGAATATCGAGGCCGATGTCGTTCAAGGTAATGCCCGGGCTGTTGAGGAT
>JBAWFY010000429.1:0-2923 GCA_049592335.1 Occallatibacter sp. | reverse complement strand
TCCACGCCAGAACAGGTACACTGTTCCCGCTGCGTCAACGGGACAACAACAAAAACCTTCCTGATAAGGAAAAAGTGTCAGACATGTGCCCGGTCTAATATGTCAGACTTCTCCCCGGCCGTTCATGTTGAGTTGCTCGTTGCTAGCTCGCTGTGCGGGTCAGGTAGCCCATGCCGTCGAGAACGCCGCGCATATAAGCGAAGCTTTCGGCAACGCCGGTGATGGGATTGTTGGCGTCAATGTCATATGCCAGATCGACGAAGCCCAAATAATCGGAGGCGATGAGTGCGTCAAAGATCTCCCGGTAGGGAAGCGCGCCCCGGCCCACGGCAACTTGTTTCGCGTTTCCGGTAATGCTCGAAACGTCGTTTACAAGGATGTTGAAGAGACGCGCTCCGGCGGAGTGGATGGCTTCGACGACATTGGCATTGGCGCGAGCGGTTGCGGCTGCGTCGATGCACACGCCGATGTGCTGGTCGCGATCCTTGATGGCTTTGAGCACGTCAAACGGAGACGAGAAGGAAGGGTTCTCAGGGCCGCGATTACGAATGGCGACACGGATGTCGTACTCGCGGGCCACCTTTTCAATGAGGGGCAGAGTGGCCGGAGTCGGATCGGCAATGATAAGGTTAATGCCCGCGCGCTTGGCGTAATCGAATTTATCGCGGACGTCGAATTCGGCGTCGGTGGCGAAGGAGATGGCGCCCGCAGCGTGCAGCGTGATGCCGGCGGAGGCGTAATCGGCCAGCGCCTGGTTTTCTTCCGTAGGGTCTGTAGGCAGATGATCCTGCACGTTGCTGCAGCTGAGAAAGAGGACGTTGAACTGCTGCATGTACGCGATGAGCTGGGCGCGGGAAAAAGTGCGAAAGGTGTAACTGGTGAGGCCAAGGCGGATGGGCGACGGCTTGCCCGAGGCTGCAATTGCCTGCGCTCGTGCCGGCATGCCGTTCAGGAGGGCAGATCCCGCCCCCGAAGCAGCGCCGGCCGCCAGCACAGTAAACGATTGCATAAGGTTACGGCGGGTGATGCGGCTCTTCATGGTAGGCAACATTATAGGGCGCAGTCAAGTCCTAGTCTGTCCCCCACAAGTAACTGTTACTTATTAGAAATAGCGGGGTTAGGCAATCAGCCCATGCGTGCAAACTGCCCGAGTCTGCGCCCCTGTTCCCTCTTCCCCGATCCCTGCTGTTATTGTTTGCCGAAGCGGTACACGGCGCCGATAGTAAATCCCCGGCTGGCCTGCGTCGTCGATCCAAAACCGGTGAAGAAATACTCGGGCGCGAGCCGGAATGAGAGGCTCGGTCCCAGGTTGTACTCGCCTACGATGCTGGCGCTGGCGGCGTAAGTGCTACCGTCCGGGTAGAAGCCGACCTCCGCGGTCGTGAAGCCGTTGGTGTCGCCGGAAAAGTTTCCAAGCGCCCAGCCACCCATGACGCGGCCAGAGATGGAGTACTTGGGCTGCACATAGAAGCGGTAAGTGGGTCCGAGGAGCACGTTGTACATGCTGATCTCGGGCCGGGTGAAGTTGCCTTCGCAGTAAGTCGTCACGCCCGGAGTGCCGCAATATGCGTGGCCAAAGTAGCCGCGGGCGTCGAGCGTAAAACCGAGGCGCTCGGTGGAATAGCGCGTCAGTCCCACATTCCACGCGTACCAGGTGAGGCGCTGTAGCGAGGCGCCCGGTTTGAAGCGCAGATAACCCAGATCCATCGAGGTATCCCAGTGGTGATCGTAGGTTTCGTGGATGGCGGCGGCCCGGCGCTGCTCGCGGCGCTGGCGGATGCGCTCCTGAACGGTCAACTGGCCCGGCGTCAGCCCGCCGGTTTCCTGGGCCGGGGTGGCCTGGTCAGGATTGGCCTGGGTTGGGTTGGCCTGGTCTGGAGATTGGCTCTGATCGGGGACGGAACTTGACGAGCTTTGTGCGAATGCGGATGCGAACCCGGCGCAAGTGAGCGCCAGCAAAACAACGAGACGGCGGAATAATTGCATCTTGATCGGGATTCCTCCACGGGAGTACGAGAGCGCGCCCCAAAAGCCGTGCCCCCTAGAAGCGGTTTTTGCTTCGTAGGGTGGAAACGGCCGGCCGGCTCCCCCCATTCGTTATTAAAACATCCTGGGGGGATGCTTGTGCCGGGGTTGTGATTGAGCTTGCTCTGGTTGGACGTTTGGGGGAGTGAAAGGAGTGGCGAGAGTGAAGCGAGTGAAGAGCTGGTTCACGCGTCCACTCCATTCACACATTCATTTGACTCACTTGCTTTTGCCACTCAGTTCATCGAGGCATCGTTTACGCGATTGCTTCCAGGTCCGCCAGCAGTTGCGCCTGATTGAAGCCGCTGGGCGAGCCTTTGGCGGCGATCCAGTCCGGGCTGAGCAGGGTGTGCGCCTCGTCGCAATATGCGTTCCAGAAGGCGAGGGTCATGATCTTGGGCGCGCCCCAGGTGATGCAGGTGAATCCCTTCTCGTCGTACTTCGGGACGAAGACGCAGTGGCCGCCCCAACTGCCGGGCTGGGCGTCGGCGCCGCCGTTTGGCACGACGTCCCACACATCTTGATTCTGCGCGGTGATGGGCAGCGCCAGGCCGATATAGACGCCTCCGAAGAGCGCGATGGCCTGGCGAATCTCGGTGAGATCGCTCGGTTTGGGATCGGCGAAGGCCATCAGCTTGTGGCGGGCAAAGCTGTGTTTCTTCCAGTTATTCAGCACGTCGAGCTCGATGCCGCCGGTGTCGGTAGAGGGGTCGCCGGGCTTATAGCCATCCCACTTTTCGTAATATTTCTCGATGGTCGTGTTGGGGAGGGTGATTTCGTTCCCGGTATTCGCCGTCCAAACCTGCACGGCGTGTCCGCAACCGGCGATTGTGCAATCGCCGAGGGTATCGTTCAGCATCACGCCCCAGGAGGAGATGCCCTTCGTCCAGTCGGCCGA
>JBAWFY010000428.1:0-6616 GCA_049592335.1 Occallatibacter sp. | reverse complement strand
CGGCATCGCGGAGAAATACCGCGGGCACGCCGCCGGCGCAGGCTGCAGTGGCCAGGTGCTCGGCGTTGCCCTGCACGGCAATGACGAGATCGAGCCCGGCCTCGGCAGCTGCGCGTCCGCAGTCGATGTGCAGCTCAGGGCTGTGTTCGCCCATCTCCAGCATTTCGCCGGCGACCAGGATGCGGCGGCCCTTGGCGGGACGCGCGGCGAGCGTGCGGATCATGGAGCGCAGCGCTTCCGGGTTTGAGTTGTAGCAGTCGTTGAGAATAATAGCGCCGGCGATTTCGACCACTTGGCCGCGCTTGTCGCCGGCTTTGAGCGCGGCGATAGCCTTCACCGCGGCCTCGAGATCGACGCCGGCCTCGAGCGCGACGGCCAGGCCAGCCATGGCGTTCAACGCATTGTGCGCACCGAGCATCTGCAAAGTAAAGCTGCCTTCGCGCTCCGAGCTGGCGGCTGCGGAACCGGAGGCGGAAATGGCGCGCGGCTGCGTGCGAAAGCGAACGTGAAGGCCGCGGAGATCTTCGTCGGTGGAGACAATCTGCGGATCGGCGCAGGGGCCGCTGCCGAAATATACTACGCGTCCCTGAAAGTCGCGGCCGAACTGCGCGGCATAGGCATCGTCACAGTTGAGGAATGCGATGCCGTTTGAGGGTAGCGCTGCGATGAGTTCGAACTTGGCACGGGCGATACCGGCCTGCCCGTCGTTGAAGTTCTCAATGTGCGCAGTGCCCACATTGGTGACGACCCCCCAGTCGGGCGCGGCGATGCGCGCGAGGGCTGCGATCTCGCCGGAGTGATTCATGCCCATTTCGACGACGGCGATGTCGTGTTCCGGCTGGAGGCGCAGCAATTGCAAGGGGAGGCCGAAGCCGTTATTGAGATTGCCCTGCGACTTGAGGACGTTGAACTTTGCGCCGAGCGCCGCGGCGATGGCTTCCTTGGTGGTGGTTTTTCCCGCCGAGCCGGTGATGCCGACTACGAGCCGGCCCCACTGACGGCGAACATGGCTGGCCAGCGACTGAAGCGCGAGGAGCGGATGGTCCGCGATGAGGAGCGGGCGGGCGAGAGCGGCATCGGGGAGGGCCGCGACGCGCGCGCGCGACACGACGGCGGCGACGGCTCCGCGCTCGAACGCGGATACAACGAAGTCATGGCCATCGAAGCGCTCGCCGCGCACAGCAATGAATAGCTGCCCTGGCTCGATGGTGCGCGAATCGATGGAGTAGCCGGAGGCTACGAGGGCGCCGGCGTTTTCGATGCTCGCCGGCGCATCGAGCGCGGCTCCCGCGCTCATGGCAATTTCAGCCAGTGTGAGATTCATTGCCCTTCACCATAGCCGAATTCGCGGAGGATGGAAAGAGCAACTTCCGAGTCGTCGAATGGAACGATCCGGTCAGCAAGGATTTGCTCCTTCTCGTGGCCCTTGCCTGCGAGCAGAACGACGTCGCCAGGACGGGCGGCCCGGAGCGCGAGGCGAATGGCCGCGGCGCGATCTACTTCCACGGTGTATTCGGTTCCGATGGACTGGAGGCCGGGCTCGATTTCGGAGAGGATCGCGGCCGGATCCTCGGAGCGCGGATTATCGCTGGTAGCGACGACGAAATCACTTCCCTCGCCCGCGGCCTGGCCCATTTTTGGGCGCTTGGTGCGATCGCGATCGCCGCCGCAGCCGAAGAGCGTGATGACGCGCGCGCCTTTCGATTTCGTCATCTGGCGGGCGAGCGCGGTGAGATTGCGCAGGGCATCGTCGGTGTGCGCGTAGTCGACGATGACCGTGAAGGGCTGGCCGGTAGAGACGGGCTGGAAGCGGCCGGGAACGGGCTGGAGCGTGGGTGCGGCGGCGGCGAGTTGCGAAAATTCGACGCCGCGCGCGTGCGCGGCAGTGAGGGCGGCGAGCAGGTTGAGGATGTTCACTTCGCCCGCGAGGCGCGAGTTGAGCGAGGCGGACCCGGCGGGGGTTTCGAGGTCGATGGTTGCGCCGGAGGGCGTGAGGCGAAAGCTCGAAGCGCGCCAATCGCCCTTGCCGATGCCATAGGTGCGGACTTCTGCACCTGCGTTGCGCGCAGCGGCGGCGAGCTCCTCAGAGCGCCGGTCGTGCGCGTTGAGGACGGCGATGCGCGGCGCCGGATACAGCGTGCCGTCGAAGAGCAGGCGCTTGGCAGCGAAGTAGCTCTCCATTGTCTTGTGGTAATCGAGGTGGTCGCGCGTGAGATTGGTAAAGATGGCGACGTCAAAAGGGATGCCGAACATGCGGCCCTGATCGAGGGCGTGGCTTGAAACTTCGGTAACGAGTTCAGTCGCGCCGCGCGAAACGCCCTCAGCCATGAGCTCGAAGAGATCGCGCGATTCGGGGGTAGTGTGAATTGAAGGGCGGACCTGGCACGCGATGTGACTCTCAATAGTGCCGATGAGCACAGAGCTCCGCGCGGCGGCATTCAACAGCGCTTCGGTGAGGAAGGCAGTGGTGGTTTTGCCGTTGGTGCCGGTGATGCCGGTGGCGGCAAGCTTTCTTTCCGGATGGCCGAAGAAACTCGACGAGGCTTGCGCAAGGGCGCGGCGGCCGTGCTCGACCTGCAGGATGGGCAGGCCAGGATGGTAAACAGTGAGATGATCGAAGGTCTGGGCAGAATCGGTGACGATACCGAGCACTCCAGCGGCAACAGCTTTCTGGACGTAGCGATTGCCGTCGGTTGAGCCGCCTTTCATGGCGACGAAGACCGATCCGGCGGCGACGCGGCGAGAATCGTATTCTATGCCGGCGACGGGCGCGGTCGAGCTGCCAGCGGAGGCGACGGAGGCGATTTCCGCGATGAGGTCGTGCCAAAGCATCTTGTGGTTGATTGTAGTTTGGAGGGGCTGCTTTCTCGATTCGGAATTCGACGCACAGGGACTACGGGAACGTCTCGACGAACGTGGTGACGCCCGCCAGCAGGACATGGCGGCCGCCGTCGGATTCAGCGGTTTTTTCGGCAGCTTCAAGCAGAGCCGCAAGAGCTTGCTTCATGGCATCGTACTGCGTCTCGGCCTCTTGCTGGGAGCCGAAGAAGCGCGTGTGCAGCATCCAGCCGTAGATGCCGCAGGTGATGGCGAAGGGGGCAACACGGGTGTCGCGCTCGAGCGAGATGCGCGCGCCAAGGACGTGCTCTTCGTCGCGCATAATTGTGCCTGCCTCTGAACCGGTCTGGCCGAGGGTGCTGCCGTTTTCGAAGGGCTGCCAGGAAGAATCCGCCATGGGGTGAGATTAACGCATGCAGCGGTCGAGGCTGACGACGACTTTCGCGCCCGAGCGTCAATACCGGAGAGGCTGCATGGGCCGGAATTTGCCGTATCATTATGGGTGAGGCAATCCATGAAGCATCCGATTCGAACCCGTTGGGCCTTGGGACTGGGAGTTTTTGCTCTCACTGCTGCGAGCTATGCGCAGTGGTCGAACCCGGCAGACGACGTCCCGGCCTATCACCCCTCGGCGCCCCTCAATATTCATTCCCTGCCGCCAATTCTGCACGGTGCGCTGCTTACGGGACCGAACTTCCGCTATCACTGGCAGGTGCGCGCTTACCAGCTGGCAGCGCAGATTCCGGGGGTAATTTATCAGTTGCCGTGCAACTGCCGTTGCGACCGCTCGCTGGGACACACCAGTCTGCACAGCTGCTACGAAAACACGCATTCGACCGAGTGCGACGTGTGCGCTGCCGAAGGCTTTTACGCTTATTACAAAACCAAGGCGGGCTGGACGCCAGCCCAGATTCGTGCCGGGATCGCGCGGCATGAGTACGAGTCAATCGACTTGAGCAAGCAATAGGACATAGCACGGTTTAGACTCTCGGTGAGAATCGGACTGTGGACAGAACACGTGTGAATTAAGGGAAACAAGGCGAAAGCGGATGCATGGTTGGAATGTTCGCCATATCTCACGCAATGGCAGCCTCTCTGCGGTAAAAGTGCACGACATCTAGTTTTTTAAGGAGAATGCGGACGATGCCGGTTCGCTTGTTTTGGAAGATTGCCTGCGCCGCTGCGCTGCTGGTTTTGGCGGGCGGCAGGGCGCACGCGCAAGGTATGGGCCATCCCCTCACCGGCCCACCGCCGCCTGGCGCCAAATCGGAAAAGTGCGTGCATCGCCCCATTCCGCAGCTTGAAGACGTGACGGCAAAGTCGGGCGTCACGTTCAAGCACGCAACTTCACCGGACAAGAAATACATCTTCGAGTCGATGAGCGGCGGCGTGATCATTTTCGACTACGATCGCGACGGATGGCCTGACATTTATTTCACCAACGCGCCGACGATCGATGAATCACTGAAGGGTCAAACCGCGATGGGGGCGCTCTATCGCAACAATCACGATGGGACGTTCACCGACGTAACGAAGGCGGCGGGGCTGACTAAGCCTTGTCTGGCGATGGGCGGCGCGGTAGGCGATTACGACAATGACGGCTGGCCCGATCTCTACATCACGTGCATGGGCGGGAACATTCTGTACCACAACAACGGCGACGGGACATTCACAGACGTGACAGCGAAGGCCGGAGTAGCGGACGGGCGCTGGTCGGCGGGGGCCTCGTTTGGCGACTACGACGGCGACGGCTACGTGGACCTGATGGTGGCCAACTATGTTGATTTCCATCTGAACGATCTGCCGCAGTTCGGCAGCACGTCCTATTGCAAGTATCGCGGCGTGGATGTGCAGTGCGGCCCGCGGGGATTGAAGGGCGCGGGAGACTCGCTGTTCCATAACAATGGCGATGGTACTTTTACCGATGTTTCGAAGAAGGCGGGTGTGGATGATCCGAATGGCTACTACGGGCTGGGCGTGATCTGGGCCGACTTCAACAACACGGGACGGCCCGATATCTATATCACCAATGATTCCACGCCGAAGTTCCTCTACAAGAATCTGGGCAATGGCAAATTCGAAGAGATCGGGTACGAATCGGGAACGGCGCTGAGCGCGGACGGTTCGGAACAGGCGTCGATGGGCATAGCGGTGGGCGATTATAACCACACGGGGCGGCCGTCGCTGTTCGTCAACAATTTCGAGAATGAGAATCCCGATCTTTACCGCAACGACGGCGACTGGAATTTTACCGAGGCTTCATTTTCTTCCGGCGTGGCGATGTCGGCTCTGCCGTGGGTGAAGTGGGGAACCGCGTTTGTGGATCTGGACAATGACGGCTGGCTCGATCTGATCACGGCAAACGGCCATGTGTATCCACAGGTGGACATGATTCCGTCCGATCCTGGCTACCGGCAACCGATGACACTCAGCATGAATATGGGCGATGGAAACTTTTGCGACGCGAGCGACGAGGCCGGGCCAGCGGTCGAGGAAAAGCGCGTGGGACGCGGTCTGGCGGTGGCGGATTTATTCAATGACGGCAAAATGGATGTCGTGGTCGAAGATCTGGACGGCAGCCCATTAATTCTGCGCAATCGCGGAATTCCGGGACGGCATTGGGTGAGCTTTGAGCTTGCCGGAACCAAGAGCAACCGGCTGGCGTTGAACGCGCGGGTGAAAATCGTGGCTGGCGGGATGACGCAAACCGACGAGGTACACAGCGGCGGAAGCTACCTTTCACAAAACGATTTGCGCGTGCACTTTGGGCTTGGCGCGGCGATCAAGATTGACAGCGTGGAGATTCGCTGGCCTTCGGGCGCCGTCGATCGCATCGGCAGCCTGGCAGCCGACCAGTTTTATGCGGTGGAAGAAGGCCACGGAATCGTTCCGGCCGATGTGATTCGGCCGAAGCTACGCAAGCCGGCGGTTGCGGCCGCGCACTGAGCGGGCGTTGGCTTACCGGCTGGCGGGCTTGGCGGATGCGGCCGCAGGTTTTTCGGCCGGCGATTGCGAACTCTTGAGCTGTTCGGCGGTCTGGCGCTCCTTTTCCGCTTCCGTGGGCCTGAAGTCGCGGTCGTAGGCCTCGGCGAGTTCCTGATGAAAGCGCGGATCACGGGGCATGCGGCGAACGGCGGCCTGCAAATCGTCGATTGCCGCCGCCGTCTCGCCGGTTACGAGTTCGGCCTTGCCGAGATCGTAGTGCGTTTCCGCGTCGTCTGCATTGAGGCGGATGGCCAGCTCCAATTCGCGGATGGCGCCCAACCAATCGCGGCGCAGCTCGTACACTTCACCGATGCCGCGATGGACGCCTGAATCATTGGGATCGGCTTTCTCAAGCGCTTCGAGGCGCGCCAGCCCTGACGCAACCTGGCCCGTCCTGACCAGCGACTCGGCATCGATCAACTGCATCTGCGGCATGGAAGTGACGCCTGACGGCGCGCTCTTGAGCGTTTCGAGACAGGCTCTGTAGTTGCCGGTCATAAACTGGCTCATGGCAAGCGGACCGCGCATCGCGGAGTCCTGCGGGTGGATACGCAGGTAGTGCATAAGGGGTGGAATCGCGTCCGCAAAATCGGCCGCCATGAAGGCGGCGCGTCCCAGGTTGTAATCCAGGCCTTCGAGCGCAGGCTGCCATGCGCGAGCCTGCTCGAAATACACGAGCGCCTCAGCGTATCTCTCTTGGGATGCGGTGATGGCGCCGAGATTGTTATAGCTGTCGGCGATCGGCGGGGTCAGCTCTTCTTCGAGTGCTTTGAGTTTTCGCGCCGCGGCGGGG
>JBAWFY010000427.1:0-10854 GCA_049592335.1 Occallatibacter sp. | reverse complement strand
GTCTATGTCTTCCTGCGTGAGTTGGAGGATGGCAACCGGTTCGTGCGCTACTGGGCGGTGATTCCCCTCCGCATCGAGCACGGCCAGCACTGGATCACGCTCATCACCGGAACCTTTTTGCATGCAGGCTGGCTGCACATCGCGGGCAACATGATTTTTCTGTGGGCCTTCGGTCCGGTCATCGAGGACGCCATGGGCCGCTTCCGTTTCCTGGTCTTCTACCTCGCCGGCGGCGTCATAGCAATGCTGGCGCAGGTGGCGGGCAGCCCTTTTTCGCGCGTGCCCTGCCTGGGCGCCAGCGGCGCGATTGCCGCGGTGATGGGCGCGTTTATCGTGCTGTTTCCGCGTGATCGCATCCGGTCGCTGGTCTGGATCCTGATCTTTATCCGCATCACCTACATTCCTGCTGCACTGCTGATTGGCATCTGGTTCCTGATTCAACTATGGGACCTGGGCGCGGTGGCCGAGGTGCAATCGGGCGGCGTGGCCTATCTGGCGCATGTCGGCGGATTCCTTTTTGGCGTGGTGACAGCGCGGCTGTGGACGCCGAAAGCAGCATTCAGCTATTAGCTGTTCGCTATCAGCTTGTCGCGTGCCAGAGCCGCATTTCCTGCCAGGCGACGGGGCATCTATCATCGGAACGTATGCGCTTCGATATCGTGACCATCTTTCCCGGCTACTTTGAGAGCGTGTTTGCGCAGGGGATCGTGCGCCGCGCCCAGACCGAAGGGCTGGTCGAGATTCAGCTGCACGATCTGCGCGATTTTACGCATGACCGGCACCGCACCGTGGATGATCGCCCATTCGGTGGCGGCGAAGGGATGGTGCTGAAGCCGGAGCCGCTGGCTGAGGCGCTGGAGGTGCTGCGCGTAAGGCTGAAGGCCAAGCGAGACAGTCAAGCCGCTGGCGATCCCACCCTTTCCGCAAAAGAACGCGGAAAGGATGGGGTACCCTCGGCTCGAAACGGGACACGCGTGATTCTGCTGTCGGCGCAGGGGCGTGTGTTTACGCAGGCGGTGGCGCGGGAATTGGCAACGCTCGACCGCGTGGTGTTGATCTGCGGACGCTACGAGGGCGTGGACGAGCGCATCAACGAGCTTTTTTGCGATATGGAGCTTTCGATCGGAGACTACGTGCTGAGCGGCGGCGAGCCGGCGGCCGCGGTCGTGGTAGACGCGACAATGCGCTTGGTTCCGGGTGTGCTGGGCAACGAGGCTTCGGGCGAGTTTGAGAGCTTTGGCGCGGCCGACGCGGAGATCGATGTCGACGTCGAGGGAGTCCCGCGCTCGCAGCACGGCTCGGGAGGTCTGCTCGACTACCCGCATTACACCCGGCCGGCGGAGTTTGGGGGGGTGCGCGCGCCGGAGGTTCTGCTGAACGGGGATCATGCCGGAATCCGGCGCTGGCGGCGCGAGCAACAACTCAAGAAGACCCTCAGGAATCGTCCCGATCTGCTGGAAGGCGCAGCATTAAGCGCCGAGGACCGACGGACGCTGGAAGAGTTGCGGGAAGCGGAGGCCAAAGACAGGGGCAAGGGACATAGGGCTGCAAAGGATTGAGAGAGTAGTGGGCTGGAACTAACAGAAATCGATGGCGAAGGATGGCTGGAAAGTGCCATCACTATCTAATTAGATCCGGGTGTATGATGTTGCCACTCTCAATCGCCAAAGCAGGGGGACGGCACACTTGATTCGCAAACGGGGTTTCATCGCATTTTTGTTGTTGGTCACGGCCGTCGCCGCGGCCGGTCAGACTCGGGACGATAACTGGAACAAATGCAAGGCGGACGACCCGGACACCAGCATCACCGGATGCACAGCGCTCATCCAGTCCGGACAGGAAACGACAAACGACCTGGCCAGCGCCTACTTCGACCGCGGCATCGCCTACCGGCAAAAGAAGCAATACGACCTGGCGATGCAGGACCTGAATGAGGCTCTCAAGCTGAAGCCGGATTTTGCCGGCGCGCTGAATACGCGGGGGAACGTGTACAGCGACCAAGGCGACTACGACCGCGCCATCTCCGACTATAACGATGCGCTCCGCTTCGACTCCGATTACGCACTGGCCTACTACAACCGTGGCAATGCATGGGGAGACAAGAAGGAGTGGGACAAGGCCATTGCCGATTACGACGTGTACGTGCAGAAGGCACCGACCGACGCGGATGGCTTTAACAACCGCGGTCACGCCTACATGGCCAAGGGCGACTACGACCGCTCTCTCGAGGATTACCAGGCGGCGCTGAAGCTGAATCCCACTCATGCGCTGGCGATTTATAACACCGGCGTGGCGCAGAGCGACAAGAAGAACTACTCCCAGGCGGTGATCGAGTTCAATCGCTACATCGAGCTCAAGCCCGACGACCCGGACGGCTACGAAAGCCGCGGCAATGCCTACCGGCACCAGGGCCAGTTTGATCAGGCCATTGCCGAATACAACCACGCGCTTCAAGAGAAGGCGGATTATTCGCTCGCCTACTACTACCTTGGGCTTACGCACGCTCGGCAGGGGCTTTACGACACGGCGGTGACGGACGAGACCAAGTACATTGAGCTGGAGCCGAAGGACCCCGATGGATTCACGATGCGCGGTTTGGGCTATTACCAGATGGGCCAATACGCGCAGGCTATCGAGGATTACGACAAGGCCAAGGAGCTGAAAGCGAATCAGGCGAACACGTTTTTCGATATCGGCTGCGCGCACCTTCTGGCCGGACAAAGCTCCGAGGCGGTGGCGGATTTCGAGCTTGCCATCGGAGTCGATCCCTCCACGTCCTCGGCAGTTTACTCGGCGTTGTGGCTGCGCGTGGCTAAGGCGCGGCTGCACAAGGACGCCACGGAGGAGCTGAAAAACGTGGCGCAGAAGGCTGACCTGTCAAAATGGCCCGGCGCGGTGCTCAAGCTTTACCTCGGGCAAGGGACCAGCGATGACGCAATGGTCGCGTCAGCCGATCCCGATCCGCAAACGCAGCAGGGGCAGATCTGCGAAGCAAATTTCTACCTCGGAGAGGATTCTCTGCTCCACCAGCAGCGCGCCGCCGGCCTGTTGCGGCTGAAGGCCGCGCGCGACAGCTGCCCGAAGAGCTATTACGAGTACGCTGCCGCTCTCGCGGAGCTGAAGCACATGGCCGGGCCTGCAAGAGCGGCAACTGGACCGGCAAAGTCGGCAGCTCGACCTGTGAAATCGGCGGCCAAATAGAAGCAGCTTGGAGATGGGCAGGCTGCTTGCGGAGCTGAGTCGCTTGCCCAGTAACTCTGGCTGCCGTCACTCGCCGCCGGGTTTCGACGGGGCGGCAAGAGCTGTTGGCGCGGCCGCCGCCGGCGCAGCAGGTTCGCGCACCAGGACTGCAAAGCGCGGAAAAGCAAAGCTGCCTGCTGCATCGTCGATCACATTCAGCTGGCAAAGGTAAGCGCCAGGCTTGAGTCCGCTGAGCGGGACATCCAATTCGAAAGAGACCGCATTGCGGCCCTCGACGTTAATGGCCCTGGCCTGCACGACTGGAGTTTCGTAAACTTTGGTCGATCCCTGAATCAGCTCCAAACTACTGAGCAGATTAACGCCCGGCTTCGACGGTTTGGGTTCTGTGCCGCTCGCCTTTTCGCGCGCGGGATCGTAGACCTCGTAAAGCAGGTAAAGGTGCTGATCCTGCCGAAAAACGTGGCTGATGTTAGGCACATATTCCTGGCCGTTGCGCACCAGCGGGTCCTGCTTCTTGGTGGGTGCGCGCTGCGAGGCGAGCAGAATCGAGCTGATCTTAAGCGGGGCCTTCTTGAGATCGGGCAGCGTAACGCTGGCGATGAACGAGCCCATGCGGCCGGTTTGATTTTCGCGGACAACAAACTTGATTTGATACTTGCCCGGCGGCAGGTCAAAGCTGGTCGTATATTGAATGTTTTTCTGCCGCGCCTGCCGTGAAGCGTCGAGGTTGAGCTTGACGGTGTCGCGCACGCGGCCCACGGGGCGTTTCGCGTCGTCGATCACGGTGCCGATGATATCGAGTGTCGCTTTATCCTTATCGCCGCCTTTTACAAAGGGAATCTGCGAGCCAGGAACGACGAGCGAAACCGGCATGTAAAAGCGATTGGCGTCGAGGCGGAAGTACATGGCGTCCATATACACCGCGATGTCGGTGGCGGGCAGGTCGCTCGCGAGCTGGTCTTCCAGTTCCTGCTCGCGATCTTCTTTGCCGGAGTGCCTGAAGTCAGCGGGCGCGTAGTAGCCTGGCCGGTATTCGAGCTTGATGCCCGGCTTCAAGATCTTCACCGTCAGCTTGCGGTACTTCCCGTCGCGCGCCGGATTCGAAGAGTGGAAACCGATGGCGTAGTAGGCCGAGTTATCTTTCTGCACCTGCGCGAAGGCCGGCGCGAAATCGTTAGAGTCGAAAAAGGCTTTGCCGCCGGTGTCGGAGGAAAGCGTGGCCATCACTTCCTGGGTGGCGAAGTTCTGGTTCATATTGTTCATGAGTGCGCCGCCGTTGAATCCTCCCTGGCCGCGCAAGCTGCCTGTCGACGCGTCCCCTAAAGGGCCGATGGCCTGCAATCCGCGTGTGTCGACACTGTAGATCGCGAGATCGGCGCGCACCGCGGCGTTGATGGCCGAGCGCAGCGAAGCTTCGTTCTCGATGCCATCGCGCGAGATGCCGCCGGAGAAGTAGAGCAGGGATTTCTTCTCGTTGATCCTCGCCAGCGACTGCGACACGGCGCGCAGAGCGAAGAGCTCGCGGTCGGTATTCAGGTCGTTGTATTCGCTTTCGTCGGGCGTATAGCCGGTGGTGTCTTCCACCTGGTTTGAGCTGGAATTAGCCCCCTGCGCAAAGCCCTGGCCTTGGGTGCCGTTGTAGGCGCCCACTTCGCGGATGAGTGCGTCCTTATCGGCGGTAAAGTCCTGATCGACACTGAGCGTGTCGCCGAGAGAGACCAGTGCAACCAAATCGGCAGGCTGCATTTTGGTTTTGAGGAATTGCTGAGCTGCGTCCACGCTGCGCTCGAGGTCTTCCGGCTGCATCGAGGTGAGATCGAAGAACATCACGATGAGGCGATGATTGCGCAACTGCTCGGGCCTGGCGACGATGACGGCTTTGTTGCCCGTCGGGCCGGCGGCGAGGCCGCTCACGGTTGCCTCCTCAAGCGGGGCAGCCATATCCACGCTCTCGAAGTCGAATGTTGAGATCGTTTGCTCTTTGCCGTTTTCGTAAATCTTGAAGTCGCTCTGCTTGAGGCCTTTCACCAGCTCGCCGGTTTTGGCGTCGCGTGCCACGACGTTGGTGAGAACAAGATCGGCGTTGGCCTTGAAGGCAAACCCGCCTTGCGGAGTTGCCGTAACCTGGCTGGGCGATTGCGCGGGAATGGGCAGCATGGCGGCAGCAGCGAACGCCAGTGAGGCGAATCCAGCGGCGATTTTTTTGAACAAGCCAGCCATGAACAACCTCGAACCCGCGCGGGCCTGAAGGCCGGCACGATAGCCGGTCCGGAGACCGGCGCTACAATTCGCTAAAACCTGTACCTCGCCATAAAAAGAAACTGCCGCATCTGGCCGACGGAGGTTACTTCGCCAAACTTTGGATCTCCGTAAGTCGTGTTCACGCCCGAGTACTGCACGGTGTTAAAGACGTTGTTGATGGTGGTGCGCATCTCCAACGTGCGTGTTTCGCCCAGACCCATGGTTTTGGAGAGCGCCATATTGTTGCTAACTGTTCCGGGGCCTTCAATCGAATTACGAGGAGCCGTGCCGAAATAGTTACAAAAGCCCGAAGTGTTTGTGGGGGCGGAGTAGGCCGCGGTGTTGAACCAATGGCGCAGGCCGCCTCCTCCGGCAGTGATGGACTGGCCGGGCACCAGATTCGGCCGCAGCGCTCCGGCGTTGCCGCACTCCACGCTCTCCGCGGTCGGCTCGAAACCGGGGTCGAGCCAGCTCCCGGTCGCGAAATTAAAACTGCCTGAAACCGAGAAGCCCTCCAGAAGATGAGCGCCAGTGCCTGTCGTGACCCAGTATTTATCGGGGCCGAAGGGCAGTTCGAAGAGATAAGTTCCGCTCACCTGGTGACGAATGTCGAGGACCGAGTGGCCTTCTTCGGCCGCTGGATTCCGCCAGTTCTGCACGACTGAGCCCGAACTGCCATTCACCGAAGAGGCGTCGTCGATGGCGTGGCCATACTGGTAATTCGCGCCGATCAAAACGCCTTTTTGCAGCCGCTTGTTCATGCGCACCGTGGCCTGGTTGTTCTTGTACCAGGCTGCGGCTTCGTCGTAGGTGAAGGATGGCGGCTGATTGTCCGTACCCGGATTATTCGGATCTGTGCTTGTGCTGCTGGGCAGCGCGCGCGGCGCCAGCTCCATGTCGAGATGATTGGAGCGCGCTCCGTTGTAACCGAGATTCATCACCATGCCGAGCGGCAGCGTCTTCTGCAGATCGAGGTTCCACACCATCACGTAGGGCAGGTCGTAATGGGGATCCACAGCGTAGGTGCCGACTGCATTGGGCGTGGGGAAGGGAGGCACGGGGTTATTGATGTTGGTGATCCAGCTGAAACAGGTGAAGGTTTGCACGCAGGCGGTGGAGGGCGTATTGCCCAAGGCTTCCCGGTTCGTCTGCACATTGTTGAAGGCCTGCCCTTGGATGACCATCGGCTGGCGAGCCATGGATGCCGCAAAGGTCGCGTACTCGCCCACGTTGTAATTCATTCCGAATCCGGCGCGGACGACGGTGCTCTTGATCTTTGGTACGCGCCAGGCCAGTCCCACGCGCGGCGCGAAGGCCTTGTGCCATGGATACACGAGCGATGCGGGCAGACCGTTTTCGCCTGCCGTCTGCTCGGTCTCGCTGGAGAAGGCTTCGCTCGGATTGGTGGCAACATCGGCGAGGCGGCCGTATTTCTCCGTGTAAGGCGCGAAGTACTCCCAGCGCATGCCGTAATTGATGGTGAACGAGGGCAACACACGCCAGTCATCCATTGCAAATGCGTCGTAAACGTTGTCGCGCAGGTAGCTCTTGGCCAAGGAGGAGTTGAGCGTGGTTGACTGCGGAAGGCCGAGGAGAAAGTCGGCGATCGAGGAGCCTGTGCTTGGAACCGGCTGACCATTCACGAATTCTTGCGTAAACAATCCGGTAAACGCGAAGTTTCCGGTGGCATTTGAGCCGGCGAGAAAGTCGTGGTGCACGCGCCGGTAATCGCCGCCGTAGCGCATGTTGTGCTTGCCGTGAATCCAACTGAGGATTTCGGAGAACGAGATGGTTTGCGCGATGGAGAAGCTGGGTTGAGTTTCGCTCAGACCCTGAATGCCGTTGCTGAGCGAAATGTCCGGCAATCCGTAATTGAGCGGGACCTGGTTCGGGACCGGGATATTTGCGCTGGTCGGACCCGGCCCGGCTACATTGTTCCCTGTATTTGTAAAGAGATTCAAAGTGTGGCTGTTGGAGCGGTTCCAGTTGGCATTGAAGATATTCGTCACGCGATGGTAGCCGACGGTATAGCCGGCCTGCAGCTGATAAGAGTTCAAAGCTCTTTTTCCGCCGAGCTGCGGGAACAGGTTCACCAGGTCGAGGGCCGAATGGGACTGGTTGTAATTCAGGTTGATGCTCTGACGCAGGCCCTGGTTCTGCGCGCCCGCACGGCGTCCACCGCCAAATCCGCCGCGACCGCCGGGCTGGGTGGCATTTGCGCCCAGGCTGCGCATGTAGCGAATGCCGGCATTGGTCGTATTCGATTGCGCGGTCGTGAGCAGATGATAGTTGAAACCATTCACCGGCGCGGCCAGGTTCGGCAAAGGGAGGAACGGCTGTGCATTGATATTTGTGGGGCCGCCGGCCAGCGCCGTTGCCTGCGCCGAGATCGACTCATAGGGAAGACCCGTACCGGGGATGATGTTTGTGATGGCGCCGCTGCAGGTATAACCAGGGCCGTTGGGGGTCGCGGTCTGACCGAAACCACAGCCGGTCACGGGATCGTAGATTTGCAAGCCGGAATTGGAAAAATCGCCGCCCCGCTCGGCAATTGTGGGCACAGTCGCATAGAAGTCATCTGGTGTCGATTGGCGCGTGCCGGAAAGTGTCAAAAATACCGTATCTTTTCCGCTGGGTTTGGTGAGGTGCGGAAGATAGGGCGCGCTCATGAACGTGATGGTGAACTTGTTGGAACCGTTGGAAGGCTGCACCTGCTGCTGGCCCAGTAAAGCGAACGGCTGCGCGTTGAAGATGGAGTTCGTGCCGTTCCATGCGACAGCGCCATGAGGCTGCCCGGGGTTGAAGCCGCGAAAGTTTCTGCCTCCTCCACCGCGTCCGCCAAACCCGCCACTGCCCAGTCCGCCCCCGCCGAAGCCGCCGGTTCCGCCAAATCCGCCGCCGCCGAAGGCTCCTCCGAACCCTCCACCGCCGGTACCGCCGAAGATGCCGTCCTGCCCGGCGAAAGCGCCTTGGCTGCCTGGGCCACCCGGCGGGCCCGCGTTGAGCCGGTCGTCCGAACTGCCGGCATATGGGCTCACCTGACCAGACTGGCCGGTGATGGCCACCGATTCGTTACTGAAGTCGGAGTTGCCGGCGATGGAGGGGAGCGCGGCACCGCTTTGGCCCGCAGTTCCGGCGCCAGTGTCGGTATCGGAGCTCAGCGCGCTCAGCAGGCTCATGTTTTCCGGAGCGTTGCCAGCCATTTGCCGCACGCCCTCGCCCGCTGCGCCCGAGCTCGCCGGTTCACGCGCCTGCTGCTGCTCCAGCTCGGCCTCACGAGAGCGAAGAATCAACTGAAAGTTCACGAGCTGGTCGCGGGACGCAGCGTTCAGGACGGCTTCCTGCGACTGCTCTGCGAAGGCTGCAAACTGGGTGCGGATCACATAGCGGCCATTCTGAGGAATGTTCAACTGCCATATGCCAGTAACGTCTGTGATTGTGGAGTAGCGCTTTCCGGTAAGGGTGTTTTGCGCGGTAACGGTGACGCCGGGCAGGGAAATATTGCCGCTTTTGACGGTTCCATGCAGCTTTCCGCCGCTCACGGTGGGGATTGAAGCAGGCGCGGCGGGCTGCGGAGCCGGCGCCGGTATGCCAGTCGAGATCGGGGCCTGTGTCCAGACAGCAACACAGCCGGCCACAACCACTCCTATCACTCCCGTGCGCAATGCTTGCACCTGTCTCAGAAAACTCTCCCGCCCCCATGCCTGTATCCAATCTGACGAACCGCGCGCCGCGAAGGTTTACGGCAGCCTGGGAATCAGAATTCTACCTGCTCAGGCGAGCATGTTGCGCAGATGGATACGGGATGAGAGCGGGGACCTGCGATCCTTAGGTTTGCTTGTTAACTCTAATGATAATATTTCTTTGATTTCTACCAAGCCAGTAACCCCCCAACCTGGCTCCATGGGACAGGAAGGTTCCGAATGAAGATCGGCACGACGATTCGCGCTTACCGGCTGCAAAAGGGATTGTCGCAGGGGGATATTGAGAAGAAGACGGGACTGTTGCGCTGCTATCTTTCGCGTGTGGAGAACGGTCACACGGTTCCTTCGCTCGACACGCTTGCGAAGATCGCTCATGCCCTGGATCTGCCGATTGCCCAGTTTTTCGCGAGCGACGCCCTGGGCCGCCAGTTGAACGCGCAAAGCCTTTCCGACGACGAACTACGCTTCCTGTCGCAGCTCCGGCGCTATTCCACGAATTTGAGCGAGGGCGACCGCAAGCTGCTGCTGGCGATGGTGAAGAAGTTCGCCGCAACGGCGACAAAATAGCGATCGGCGAACAGCACATTCATCCCCGCGGCAGCTGCGCGAGATAGAACCCAAAAAGGACGAGCAGCAAAACTACCGCTGCAATGGCGAGGCGGATACGCATCCGGAAGACCGGACGAGGCGAACCGATGCGCGGCACCATGGGCGCAGCGAAGAGCAATCCGCAAAGGAAGCCGCCGATGTGCGCGGAGTTGTCGATTCTGACGCCTGTGAAGCCGCTGCCGAAATCAACCGAAATGCCGATGAAAAGATTGATGGCGGCAAAGTAGATGACGGATTTGCGCAGGCGCTTCAGCTCGTACTCCGGAATGGGCAGCCGCTTGGACTTGAGGAGCACAATGAGGGCGGCGGAGATGCCGAAAACGGCTCCTGATGCTCCAGCACCGGCCGGATAAATGACAACACCGCCGTCGTGAAGGGGCCAGAACCAGTTGTAGAGCGTGGAGAGCAGATTGCCTGCGGCACCGGTAAGGATATAGACCGCAAGCAGACCGTACCAGTCCATCAACGGCTCGGCCAGGAGGCCGAGGTTCCACAGGCACCACATATTCGTGGCCAGGTGAATGATGCCCACGTGCACGAACATGGCGGTGACGATGCGCCACCACTGTCCGGCAAGGAGCACGTTGCCTGCGTTATCGGCGCCCCAGTGCATCAGTTGGTCGGGCATTGGCATCCAGAGGCTCACGCCGCGCGCGACCATCAGCAGAAACACCGCGCAATTCATGCCCACGAGCAGATAAGTGGCCCAGGCGGCGGCCCAGCGGCGGCGCGGTCTCGGCGGCGGCGCAGACGTGCCTTCCGGAGGAAGAATCTCGGGTGGGGGACTTACGGGACCACTTCCCATCTCTCCACTTTAAAGCATGACCTTTGCGATCACGCGCGGCTGCGGGCCGGAACCGGATCGCGCGGGCGTTTGCGATCCGACACGGGATTCACAGCCGGGCGCGGATGCCCGATGTAGTCTGGAATTTGGGGTGCGGTGGCGGGCTTGTGGACGGGGCTTCGGGTCCTGCACCGCCATGATTTCTCGATCGAGGAGAGAATAGTGGAAACGGAAACAAAGACAAGCGAAACTGGCGCGAAGACCATTCGGCGTGCCTTGCTGAGCGTTACCGACAAAACGGGGCTGGTGGAGCTT
>JBAWFY010000426.1:0-4156 GCA_049592335.1 Occallatibacter sp. | reverse complement strand
CATCCTGGGTGCGCCAGATGTGGAGCACGCCGCTTTTGACGGCTGTGCCGCCGGTGAACTCGGTGTCCGAACTCCACAACTTGCCGGCATGATCGACAAGGCTGCGGTTTGCGCCGGTAAGGATGCGGACTTCAGGGCCCGGGGGAGGGCCAAACTGAAAGCCGTTCGAGTAGACAGGCTGAACGGCCGGCTGCGACGCCAAAGTTGCCGCTCTTTTGAGCGAGACACGCCAACCATACACGAGGGCAACGGCGATAACGACGCCGAGTAAGAAGCCCCATGGCTGGTGAACGGCTCGCCGGAAAGTTCTGGCGGCTGGATTTGTTTGAGAAGCCGCCGGCGGGCTTTCTGTCGGCGAGCCCCCTGCCGATTCGCACGCGACGAGGTCCCGCGCAACCGGGGTGAACTGGGGCACGTATTGGCCGAGGGGGATGGTGATTTTGAGAGCATGGGTTGCTCCCTCGCGGGCGTAGTAGTCGGCGAGGCGCTTGCGGAGGCGATTGGCCTCGACGCGCACGATGGAATCGGAGTCCTGATCGAAGGAGTCGCCGCGGTCAAAGACCTCGACGCCGATGGAGTATTCCTTGATCTGGGCGGTTTCGCCGGCCAGCATTTTTTCGCAGAGGTAGGTGAGCAGGTGAGCGAGGCGCGGCGCACGAACGAACTCCGGGGAAGCGAGCACGGCGCGCAATTCAGCGCGTTTGGCATCAATATCGGCGGATTGGATAATGGCTGCTGCCATATGGTAGTTTGACCCCCTTACGGTTGAACTGTCGAGCCGCTCCACTATAAAGCGAAAGTCGACGTTGCCAACGGTGTAACGGTGTCATGGGCGTCTGCCGAGGGGATGTAACGGCAGTTAACCCCCGGCCATGCTGGGAAAACGGGGCTTCGCCGATCGTGTGACGCTTTCAGCAAGTTTCTGTAACCAAATATACTTCTGCGCCGGCACGAAGCGCTTAACGTTTAGCGGACGCCCGGTAGCAGGTCTAGCGTTGCGAACTTGTTTCAATCGGCGCTCTACTGGATTTGAAATTGGCTGGGATCGGTTGATGTGGCCGACGATAGGCGACTCGACCGGGACGGCCTGAAGAAAGAGGAGGTTCGAACATGAAAAAACTTGCAATGTTCCTTGTGACAATGAGTCTGGCTGCCGGAGCTGGCAGGTGCACAGCGGCAGAACTTACACCGGACGTTCGCGGCGTCGAAGCCACCTCGCAGGCTGCGCGGACGGCTGAAGAGGCGGGCGACCAGGCGCGAATGAACAGAGAGTACGTGAAGGCCGCCGTGAGCTACGAAAGAGCATTGCGGTTCGACCCGAAGAATTCGCAGCTCTGGAACAAGCTGGGCATCGTGGATCTGAAACTCGATGACAGGCGGGGCGCGCATAAGAGCTTCGCCACGGCCATCAAATTCGATCCACGGAACGCACTGGCTCTGAACAATCTGGGCGCGCTGGAGCTGCTCGATCACCGGTACAAGATTGCGACACATTATCTGAAGCAGGCCCTGGCGCTGGACGAATCGAATGCGTCGGCTCACCTGAACCTTGCGGAAGCGTGGATGGGACAGACGCAAGTGGACCGCGCGATGACGGAGTATTCGCGGGCACTCGAACTGGACCCGGACATTCTGGATTCCTCGAACGATGGTGTTCTGGCGCAAGTGAGAACGCCGGAGCAGGAGGCTCGCATCGATTTCCTGATTGCGAGGGCCTACGCCGAGCGCGGCAATCTTGACGGTGCTCTGGATTATCTGAGCCGCGCCAAGACCAGGCACTACCCGAATCTGTCGGAGGTCTACAGCGAGAAGGAATTCGCTTCGCTGTGGACCGACCCGAGGCTGCAACAGCTCGTGAAGAAGTAAGCGGATTCTCCTTTCCACCCCCTTTGCGCTGCGCCTTCCGACAACCATTGGAAGTCGCAGCGCTTTTTTTCGCGCGCAGTTCCGACTACAGCGGGTTAAAACTGGGGCTACGTGATTGCATTCCCAGGTCCCCAGATGCGAGGGACCTGGGGCACCCGATGACTCAACGATAGACTTCGGGTACGAAGTTCTGCTCCTGGATGGGCGGACGCACGTATTTCGATTTGATGATCGGCGGCAGCTTGAGCGACTCTGGCGTCAGGTCCTTGTAGGGAATGACCGAGAGCAGGTGGTGGATTACGTTGAGGCGCGCCTTCTTTTTGTTCTCGGCATTCACCACGTACCAGGGGACCTGCTTGGTATCGGTGACAGCGAACATCTCGTCTTTGGCGCGCGAGTAGTCGGCCCAGTGCTTGCGCGATTCGAGATCCATGGGGCTCAGCTTCCAGCGCTTGGTGGGGTTGTGCATGCGGTCCTGAAAGCGGCGCTCCTGCTCCTCGTCGCTGACGCTGAACCAGTATTTGAGAAGAACGATGCCGGAACGCACCAGCATGCGCTCGAATTCTGGGCAGCTCTGCATAAACTCCAGGTACTCGCGATCCGTGCAAAAACCCATGACGTGCTCCACGCCAGCGCGGTTGTACCAGCTGCGATCGAAGAGGACCATTTCGCCGGCTGCGGGCAAATGCGCGACGTAGCGCTGAAAGAACCACTGAGTTTTCTCGCGTTCAGTGGGAGTGCTCAGGGCCACGATGCGGCAAACGCGGGGATTGAGCGACTCGGCGATGCGCTTGATGGCTCCGCCCTTGCCGGCGGCATCGCGGCCCTCGAAGAGAACCACGACGCGCAGGCCTTCGTGCTTGATCCACTCCTGCAGCTTGACAAGCTCGATCTGCAGGCGACTCAGCTCGCGCTCGTATTTGCAGTCATTGCCAAGGCGCAGAGGAATCGCGTCGAGAGCGCCGATCGAGGAGAGATGTCCGTTGGCGGAATGGTGACCGTTGCCGTTCAGGTGCTGGTGATGATTCGCCGAGTTTTTCGCCATCGTCTTCCTCCGGGACTTCTTGAAGGCAGGCCAGGGTCCATGCCGGACGCGGGACCAATGGGATTATCGGCAGGAAGCCCTTCCGACGTTACCTTGCGGGCCCAATCTCCGGACGCAACGGTTCAGGGCTGTGATGCTGAGCTTTGTTGCACGCGTCAACCTGCGCCGTTACCAAACGCGTATTGATGATGTTGATGCCGTGTTGAACGTGGTACGGTTATCGGCCGCATGAGTCCGCTTGCGAGTTCGCAACGCGGATAATCGATATGTGACAGGCAAGAACAATCTCGGGCTCCTGCAGGATTATGGTATCTATCTGCGCGTGGAAAAAGGGCTGCGGCCTCTTACCTGCGAAGCTTATCTGAGCGACCTGCGTATCTTTGCCGAGTTCCTCGAAGAGCGTAACGGCCTGCTGCTGACGGCGTGCGAAGCCGATGTAGCGGGATTGCTCGAACACCTGCGCAAGCACAGCATCGACGCGCGCTCCGCGGCGCGAAAACTGAGCTGCCTGCGCGGGTTCTACAAGTGGCTGCTGCTCGACCGGTGCATTCATCACGATCCCACCGTCAACATCGAGTCGCCCAAGGCGTGGAAGGTGCTGCCCAAGTCGCTGGCCGAGCTGGAGGTCGCCGAGATGCTGGAGCGGGCCGCGCTGGCCGCGTCGCATCCCCAGGCCAAAGCCACTGCGCTCCGCGATCGCGCCATTCTGGAACTGCTGTACGCGGGCGGGTTGCGCGTCTCCGAGGTGGTCTCGCTCACAACCAGCGATCTTGCGCTCGACGCCGGGCGCGTGCACGTGCGGGGCAAAGGCGACAAAGAGCGGATTGTTCCGCTGGGGCGCTCCGCGCTGCTGGCTTTGGAACAGTATTTGCTTGAAGGCAGACCGCACCTTGAACGGATTACGTCCGCGCGCCGCGGCCGAGCGCGATTCAACATGCCGCGGCCGGATCGCGCGTGGATGTTTCTTTCGCTGCGCGGCATGCCTCTGACGCGGCAATGGATCTGGCGGCTGGTGAAGACGTCGAACCACTCGACGAGCCCGCACGGCCTGCGCCATAGTTGCGCCACGCACATGGTGGAGCACGGCGCCGATTTGCGCAGCGTGCAATTGATGCTGGGCCACGCCGACATCTCCACAACGCAGGTGTATACGCACCTTGCATTGGGCCGGTTGAAGGCTGTACACCGTCAGTACCACCCACGCGCGGCGCGCCGCCCGGCTGAATTCGGCGCGCACTCAGATGC
>JBAWFY010000425.1:0-2765 GCA_049592335.1 Occallatibacter sp. | reverse complement strand
TCATGTTCGAGATGCCGATGTGGCGCGCCAGCCCGCGATCGACCAGCACTTCCGACCAGCATTTGGGTCCTTACTTGCTCTTGCCGCTATCGTCGCCGTGGATGCGCAGTAAGGTGATCAAAACCACATCGTTGCTGCGCATGGTAACTTCAATTTGCGCAGTGCCGTCTTGTGCGGCATGCACGATACGATTCTCTTCCGGCAGATCGCGGGTCAGTTCATTCAGGTGCGCGACCTCGTCTGGAGTGAGATCTTTAGGCGAACCCAATTCGAGATACGCCGAGTATGCGTCGTTAGCGTGAAACCCCGTGCGACGGACTTGAAGGTGGTACGCCGCGCCGAGCGCAAGATGCGTCACCTGGAGTACGACGGGCGCTGCCAGATGCGATGGAAGCAGCTTGGTATAGAAGGGCCGGTCGCTCAGTTTCTGCGCCGGCGGCTCGAAATCCCAGATCACGGCTGCAAGGTTTCCGCCCGCGGTAGCGAGCATCGCCTGCGGGTCGTCGGAGGCAATGGAGTTTCCCTGGAGTGCATGAAGATATTTATAGGCGAAGAATGCCGGCTTGCGGATGCCTTCCGGATTCAGGAGCCCGAATCCTCCTTGAAAAGGCGCAGTGGGCGGACCGGGCTCTTCAAATAAGTCGGTATAAGTCCAGTAACTCATCCCTTGCAACAGTCCCTGGCACGCCTTCAACTTAGTTAGTATGTAAGGCGCACTGATGTAGGAGTCATGCACGGGGTCGCGCGGCGTGTAACTGGTGCTCCACTCCGTGAAGTACAAAGGCAGGTTCGGATATGACGACTGCGAAATCTCCCTGCGCACGCGGCGCACGTCGCCCACGATCGCATCCGGCGAAGCGGAGAGCTTGACGTCGTTTTTTCCGTTCTCATCGAGAAAGCCGCCATCGACTCCATAAGTATGGGTGGTCACGAAATCGATGGGAGCGCCGCTCTGCTTTACGTGCGCAAGAAACTCTGGAACCCACGCGGCTCCCGCAGTGGAAGGTCCGCCCACGTGCAGCGCCGGATCGACGGACTTAATGGTCTTCGCCGTCGCATCGTAAAGCTCGAAATAGGCTTTCTGGTCGCCGCCCTCCCAGAAGCCGGAGAGATTGGGCTCGTTCCATACTTCAAAGAACCAAGTCCGCACTTCGTCCTTACTGTAGCGCTCTTCAAGATGGCGCGCAAAGGCAGCGACCAGATCCTGCCAACCCGCGAGCTGCGGATGCGAGGTGTTGCCGTTCCAATAGAAGATGCTGTTCTGCGAAGTTGCAAGCGCTTTGGGCGTGAAGCCCAACTCGACAAACGGCTTGATGTGCCGGGCCAGCAGGTCGTCGTAAAGCCGGTCGATCCCCGACCAGTTATACACGGTCTTACCGTTCTCGATGCGCACGGTTCCAAGCACGTCGTGAAAGATGGCGTGGAACCGCACATAGCGAAAACCTAGCTCGTCGACGGCCAACTTGAGCTGCGCCTGACTGTCATTGCGAATCAGGGTACCTGGATAATCGGACCCGACGGACAAATCAAAAAAACGATCGACGGGTCCGGTTGTGTTGTCGATGTTCACTTGAATGTTGCGGGCGGGAATCGGTTGCGATTGCGCGGCCAGCGGCGCAGCGGAAAGAGCAGCAAAGCAGCAAAGCGCAATCAGGAAAAGCATTCGCCGTAGGTTGAACGTAGTTGAGTGTTGCTGTCGAGAATTAGATCGCAATGCGCTAGTTTTCACTTGTCCCCCAGATGATTCCCCTGCCGCTGCCTGTCCCCAAATACACTGTACCGAAGGTGCGCATATCTCCGCAGACTGCCGTGAAGCCGCCCCATTGATGGGTGGAATCGTTGATCTGAATCCATTTGGATCCGCCATCGGTGGATCGATACAGACCCCACACGCCATCGATCTGCCCATCGAGATAGAGTGCGAGCTTTGCCGAGCTGGCGGCAGATTTACCGAAGCCCAGGTGATAAGCATTCTGGATGCCAGTGACTGGCGCTAACGCCGGAGCCGTGCTCGTCCCCGAGTTGGAGAAAAGACCGCCTTCCTGTCCGGCAAGCCACAAATCTCCTTGCGCGTCCGGCAAAGCAGTAAGAATTCCGACAGCGGGTAAACCCGTCTGAATGGCCGTGAATGTTGCGCCGCCGTCGCTGCTCATGGTGAGCGTACCGTTCGAGAATCCGTAGAACATGCCGGCTCGCACGCGGTCGCTCGCCACCTGTGCCTGGGCGCCGATTCCCATCGCCGCGGCCCAAGTCTGTCCCAGATTCTTCGAGTACCAGACCGATGCCGTATCTTTCGTGGCCCATACCATCGAGGAACCGTCGGGAGCGATGGCGATCGTGCCTCCGCCTTTGCTTCCAGGCGGCATGGCGGGGAACGCGGTCCATGTAAGTCCCGCGTCGGTGGAAATCACGCCGATCGGGTTGGCTCCCTGGCTTCTATCTGTCACGCGCACTACGATGGTGGGCCGGGTTTGCTCGAAGTCCAGCGAAGTAGGCGCCGCCGCGGGATTGCTGAACATCTGCGGCGGAGAAACAGTCAGGTCTTGATGCGCAAATCCGTAGAGGTCGCCGAGCGCGCTCAGCAGGATCGTGTTTCCCGATGGCGGAGCCCAAAGTCCCAGAACCGCGGTTTCTTCGATCCCATTGGCGCCGACGGTCCAATGTACGATTCCCGTCGAACTCGCACTGGGATCGGCGTTCGTCAGGTCGCTCGTGGTCCAGATGGTTTGGCCGGTTCCGTAGATCGCGTGCGCCGTATTGAATGG
>JBAWFY010000424.1:0-3107 GCA_049592335.1 Occallatibacter sp. | reverse complement strand
GAGATCAGAACGGCAGTTCGCCAACTGATCTCTGATCTCTGAAACCTGATCCCTTCGAAGCGCTTAGCGCTTCGAGAACTGGAACCGCTTTCTCGCGCCCTTCTGGCCGTACTTCTTGCGTTCCTTCTGGCGCGCATCGCGAGTCATCAGTCCTTCGGCCTTGAGCAGCTTGCGCAGCTCAGGGTTGAACTCAACCAGGGCGCGGGCTATGCCCATCTTCACGGCATCGGCCTGTGCGGCCACGCCGCCGCCGCTCACCGTGGTCAGCACGTCGAAGCTCGCAGCCAACTCCGCTACCAACAGGGTGCGCTTGGCCGAAACTCTTTGCTGTTCGGTCACAAAGTACTCGTCGAACTTCTTGCCGTTGACCTTCCACTCGCCCGTGCCGGGACGCAGAAACACACGCGCGATCGCGCACCTGCGCCGCCCCGTCCCGTAATACTGCACCAGATCTGCCATACTTCGTAAGCTCCTAGCTTCTAGCCTCTAGCTGCTAGCTTGTCCAAGCCCCGTCGGGCGTCCTTCTCTTTTCATCCGCCCCTTCGCTCCAGCAGGAAAAAGCCAGAAGCTAGAAGCTAGCAGCTAGTAGCTGCTTTACAACGCCACCGGCATCTGCGCCCCATGGGGGTGCTTGTCGCCGCGGTATACCTTCAACTTTGTTGCCATTTGCCGGCCCATCTTGCTCTTGGGCAGCATGCCCTTGATGGCCTGTTCCAGAACCATCTCCGGCTTGCGGTTGATCAGCCGCGTGAACGACTCCTCGCGCAGACCGCCCGGAAAGCCCGTGTACCGCCGGTAGAGCTTCTTTTGGTCCTTCAGCCCCGTCAACCGGATCTTCTCCGCGTTGATCACGATCACATGGTCGCCCATGTCGATGTAAGGCACGTACTGGGGATTCAGTTTGCCGCTCAGCACGCTGGCAGCCTTGGTGGCCAAACGGCCCAGCGTCTGTCCGCTGGCGTCCACCACGTACCATTTGCGGCTGATATCCTTGCCGCTCGGAATAAAGGTCGACATCTCTCTCCTGCCCTCTAAAAACCAGCCATTAGCACTTAGCTATTAGCTCTTTCCTCTTGGGTGCCCCGGTCCCTCGCATTTGGGGACCGGGGAAGCCGCAAACCCGCGCAAACCGCGTCCGCCCATGCCAAACGCGCACGGGCCTCAAAATCTACCCACTGCCAAACAAATCTGTTCGGGTGAGAAGTTGCGGGAGTCAGCCCCGTCTTCAGGGGCCCTGGCTGCGCCGGACCTCAAACTCCCGAGTCCCGCAGCCGGTGGCCTGCTCCGCTGGAGCCCCTTTAAATTCTTTCCAGGGCGTCCCTCAGATCGGTCCGGGTGAGCACACCGAAACCCCAGGCGCAACACCGCGCAAGGACTTTAGAATACTGAAAAATAGGACCCAAGTCAACGAAAAGCCCCCTGTGGACACCTGTGGATCGAGGCCAAAGCCCGCCCACCCCGCGCAAACCCTCGCCGCAAACGGGAACCTGGCACATTTCGCAGCAGACCCGCGGCGTAGGCGTTCGCCGTGGCGAATTTGTTAGCCCAGCGCTTTAGCCTGGGGTAAAGGGCATAGAGTTGCGAGTCCCATAGGGACGGTGCGCGAATCTCATCGACCGTCGCGATGCGAACGCGGTTCGACTTGCGGTATCCTGATAAAGCGCGCCCGTAGCTCAGCTGGATAGAGCGAACGCCTCCGGAGCGTTAGGTCGGGAGTTCGAATCTCTCCGGGCGCACCATTCCTCTTACAAATCCCTCAACTCTTTGCCTGGATTTTTCCCACGTCCAATTCCCGGGTTTTCGCAGTTTGCGCGCAATCGTCCGCGAGTCTGCTTCCGCAGGATCCCAAAGTCTCAATGTCAGCTGGGAACGCCGGAGCGAGCGATGAGCGAGCATCTGCTGCATGCAATGCTAGAAGAGCCCGCCTCCGCCGAGGCTCCTGCGCGACAGCCTTCGCCTCGTCCTAACCAATCTAGGCTGCAATGCGGAATGGGCTGGCACGCCGAGCCGTAGCCCACTGAAAGTGGGCGAAGGCTGGTGGACGCGGTAGGAATCGAACCTACAACCTGTCGGTTAAGAGCCGAATGCTCTGCCAGTTGAGCTACGCGTCCTTGAAGGTTGGAACACCGCGCGAGAGACGATCCGGCACGGCCTGCGCAGGGAGAAAAATCTCTCCCGCACCTGAAAAATATACCACAGAAGCGACGTCGAACCCAAGGCGCAGCGGCATCCTCGCAGCCGGCGCCGAATGGTCGAAATCGCCGTTCTCGATGGTGCGCAAGGGCTATTTTCTGCCGTTGAACTCGTGCACTGCGTCGAGCATGGCCACGATGTTTGCAACCGGTGTGGCGGCCTGCACGTTGTGAATGGTGTTGAAGACGAAGCCGCCGCCCGGCGCGAAGATTTCGCAGCGGCGCAACACCTGTTCCCGCACCTCCGCGGGGGTTCCGAAAGGCAAAACCTTCTGCGTGTCCACGCCTCCGCCCCAGAACACAATATGCTCGCCGAACTCGGCCTTCAGTTTTTCCGGCTCCATGCCCGTGGCCGAGCACTGCACGGGATTGAGAATGTCGAATCCCGCCTCAATCAAGGAAGGAATGAATTTTGAGACCGCGCCGCAAGTGTGCTTGAAAGTTCTCCACGGCGTGTGCGTGTGGATCCAGTCGTTCACCTGCTTGTAGTAGGGGAAATACAGGTTGCGCAGTGTGTTCACCGAACAGAACGCGGAGGTTTGTGTGCCGAAATCGGCGCCGCAGATAAACACTGCCTGCACCAGGTCGCCCACGGCGGCATAAATCCTCTCAAGATTCTGGATCGCGATTTCGCACTGGCGCGCAAAAATTTTGTGGATATAATCCTGGCGGCTGTGCGTCGAAACATACCACTCCGTCACGTCGCGAATGCCTTTGGGATGCTTGAGGAACGGTCCCGGCACCAAAGCGATGTCGCCGAATGCCGTGCCGCCGAATCCGGCCAGCACTCCCGCACCGGTTGCCGCAGCCCCCCGCGCCGTGCGCGCCAGGTGGTCCAGATCCGCCTGCGTAATCGGCTGGAACTCCTCGAGATTATCCTCCGGGTTCAGCTTCTCTTCGTCGATCGCTTCCTGG
>JBAWFY010000423.1:0-4455 GCA_049592335.1 Occallatibacter sp. | reverse complement strand
ACTTGGAATAGATAGGCGCGGGAAACGTAGCGCCTGCTCCGGTGATGGTCTGCTGGGCCTGAGCAGCGCTCAGAGCCGCGATGAACAACGCAACGAACAATCTGACTGCAAGTAAAGTCTTTTTCACACTTTGCTCCCGTGAAGGTAGTCTGCTGCAGATTATTGTCCGCGTCGAATGTTAAGGGCAGTTGAAAACATCGAGCGGCGTTAGCGGGTTTTGAGCGATAGCGTCGCCAAGCCGGAAAGGCGTTCGAAGTCAGGCAGCGGCGTGGGCTTGCTGCTCGGGCTTCTGAGAATCTTCGCGAGCCGGCGCGAGAGGCAGCGTGAAGTGGAAGCTCGAGCCGCTGCCCAGCTCGCTATCGGCCCATATGCGGCCGCCGTGCGCCTGCACGATGTGCTTGACGATTGCCAGACCGAGGCCGGTGCCGCCCGACTCGCGCGAGCGCGCCTTGTCGACGCGATAGAAGCGCTCGAAGATGCGCTCTAGGTGCTCGGAGGCAATGCCGGGGCCAAAATCCTGAATGGTGAATTGAACTTCAGTGGGAAGCAGGCGCGCCGAGGCGCGGATGCGCTTGCCGGACTTCGCGTATTTGAGCGCGTTTTCGAGCAGATTGCCGAAGACCTGGTGCATAGCATCGGGATCGGCCATGACCAGCGAGTCGGGCGCGCTGGAGTGCTGTAGTTCGACGCCGGAGTCGACGAATTTGCCGCCGATGGAACCAATAGCGTCGCGCAAAAGCACGCTGGCGCGAACCGGCTGCGGCTTGATTTTGTAATCGGGACTTTCCACGCTGGCCAGAGCCAGCAGATCCTCGGTGAGGCGCGTCATGCGGCTGGCGTTTTTCAGAATCACACCGAGAAATTCGAGAGTCGTCTCCGGGCTGGGGTTGGGATCTTCGATGAGCGTCTCGACGTAGCCCTGGATGGATGTGAGCGGCGTGCGCAGTTCATGGCTGACGTTGGCAACGAACTCGCGGCGGGATTTCTGCGCGGCTTCGATGCTGGTCACGTCGTGCAACACGGCCAGGGCCCCGCCCGAGGCCAGCGGCGCGGCATTCACCTCGAAAATGCGGCCTGGAGCGAGCAGGCTGGCGCGGCCCACCGAGAGCTCGCGGCGCTCGAGAGCGTTGCGCACGCAGGCTAGCAGCTCGGGATCGCGAACGAAGTGCACCAGCGGACGCCCCGGAATGAGCTGCGCGCCGGCGATGCCCTGCATCACTGCATTTGACCAGCGCACGGCGCCATTGGCCGTCATCGCGAAAACGCCTTCCTGCATGGAGTCGAGCATCACGGCAAGCTCGGCGCGGCCGCTTTCGAGCTCGGCAATATCGTCGCTCAGGCGTTCTGCGGTTCGGTTCAGGGCGGCTTCCACTTCGGAGAGCTCGTCGTTTTCGCCGGTTTCGATGCGGGCCTCGAGTTCGCCGTCGGCGATGCGTCGGGAAAAATCTGTGAGGCGGCGCAGGCGGGCGGAGATGCGGCGTGACGCCACGTTAGCAACAACTAAAGCCGCGCCAAACGCGATCAGGAACGCCCAGAAGAAGCCTCGCCCAAGCACACTGAAGACCTCGCCTGCCGAGCGGGCCGCGACGGGGTGAATGAGGAATTCCACCACCAGCATCTGAATGATGAGGAGGAGGAGAAACACTCCGAAGAGTCTGGTGAAGAGTCGTTGCATGGTGAAATACAGCTTTTAGCTGCTAACTTCTAGCCCCTAGCTTTTCCTTGTCATGTCGGAATGTCGCTGCCTTCGCCAAGATGAATTCAAGCACTCCAGGCTAGGAGCTAGAGGCTAGAAGCTTGCTACTCGGCCTTCGGCAATTCAAACCGATAGCCGGCGCCGCGCACGGTTCTCAGGTAGCGCGGATCCTCCGGGTCGATCTCGATTTTCTCACGGATGCGGCGCACATACACGTCCACCGACCTGGGCGTGACGAAGCGGGCATCGCCCCACACGGCGTCGAGCAGGTGGTCGCGGCTGAAGACTCTCCCCGGGTGCCGCGCCAGGTAATCGAGCAAGCGGAACTCGGTGGCTGTAGTGGTGGTGAGCGCCCCGCGCACCTTCAACTGCATGGCTCCTGCGTCAATCACGATCTCCTCAAAGCTGATGACCGTCGGCGACGACGGCCGCTCGAAGCGCCGCAGAACAGCCTTGACGCGGGCCACCAGTTCGCGCGTGGAAAAGGGCTTGGTGATGTAGTCGTCCGCGCCCAGTTCGAGACCGAGGACGCGATCGTTTTCCCCGGCGCGCGCCGTCAGAAAAACGATGGGCACCGTAGAAAGCCCGGCGTGATTGCGCAGGCGCCGGCAAACATCCAGGCCGTCGCCGCCAGGAACCATGATGTCGAGCAAAAACAGAGCAGGCGCCTTGCGCTCGGCGTCGGGAATCAGATTGGTTGGAGTATGAAAGAGGCGCGCCTCATAACCTGCTGCTTCCAGGTGATGCTGCACCAGCCTTGCGATGTCGGCGTCGTCTTCTAAAACAAATACCGTCTGGGTCAAACCTTCAATCCTCGTCCCGCGGCCGTTTCAGGATGCTCGGGATGGGTTGACCGCAGGAACTATGAACAGAGTAATGCACGGAAGAGAATAGATTGCAAAAGTTTGATGAATTTGAGAAAGACAGGGACGAGGACAGAGGCAGCGAGATTGCGGACTACTAAGTTTTGGAGTTGCGGGAACGCGGGACAGCAAGAGCTTCGGCAGCAATAACTTCGAGGGGCTCGAAACGACGATCCATATAAGGAGTGCTTCGGCCAGAATCGGCAGGACCGGGGGATTGTGCAGCGGCTGGATCGGAAGCGCCTCTTTTGCGCTGGCGGCGTTTGCGCACTTCGCGAATTGCGACGAGCATCAGGCCGGTAAACGTGACCGCCAGAAGCGCAATGGCCGGAAAGCCGTGAAGCTGCTCGCTGGGAGCGCCCACATCTTCGCCCACATCGCGCACCAGTAGCGTGAGGCCCACAAAAACAAATGCGAGGTGCGTGCAGAAAACCTGCAGCGACGCCTTACCGAGAGTGAGAAAAGGCTCCACGGCAACCAGGCGCAGCAGATACTTGCGCAACCAATAAAACACGATTGTAAAAGTTACGAGATTGATGACGCGCAGGGGGCCGATCTGCCACTTGTCGAGTTGAATGCCGAGCGCCTGCTGCGTGAGATGCGGCCCCAGCCATCCCCAGCGCACTCCAATAAAGAACAGGCAAGCGGCGCAGCAGAGTCCCGCGGCCCAGCCTGGAATCTGCCGAAAAACCTCCTCGTGCGTTGTCGAGCGCGCGCCAATCCACAAGCCGACGATCCAAATGGCCTGCCAGGCAAAGAGGTTGAAGGCCCCCGTTTCCTGGAGCGGAATGTGGAGATGAGTGACCTGGACAATCCAGTTGTGGACCAGATCGCGCAAGCCGAATTGGGCGAGCAGCCAGACAAGCCCGCTCAGGAAAAGAATGCGCCTCCAGCCGAAGCGCACGGCCGCCGAGAGCGCAAGAGGCGTGAAGAAGAGAAACGTCACGTACATGGGCAGAATGTCGAGGAGCGGCGGGCAGTAGAGGAGAAGAACGGAACCGACGATGGCGACAACAGGATGCGCCAGATAGAAATCGAGCAGATTGACGAGCGCAGCCTTGTGCGTGTGTACAGCGATGGCCGCCGCGACTGTGAAAGCAAAGGCCAGCATGAGAAGGTGATAGCCGTAAATCTTCAAGGAGCGCTTCCACAGGCGGACGCGGACACCGCTTTCATCGACCAGCAGATCGCGAATGTAAAGGCGGCCGACGAGAAGAGCTGAAATGAAGACGAATCCCTCTGCCGAAGAAACGAACCCAATAGGAGAATTGACGAAATCGCTGAAGCGCGTGGGCAAATGCGTCAGCGTCATCCAGACAAGGAAAAGCCCGCGAAGAGCGTCGAGCTCGGGACGACGTTCAAGGCGGGGAAGATGCATGAGAGAGTAGCCGCGACCCGTACAGCACTACTCCCTTAGACGCTTGGGAGACAGGCGGGTTGCAGCATGGCAGAGACCTGCGCGCCAGATTGCACCAGGGACAATCTGCGCCGCTGCCCAGGTTATTTTTTCTTCGCGTGCTTTTTCGTCGGCTTGGCAACTGCCTTGGCGGGCTTAGGCTTGGCAGCAGGCTTTGTGGGCTTCTTCGGAACAGCCTTTGCCGGCGCATGTGCCTTGGCTGGCACAGCTTTCTTGGCTGCAGTTTTCGCTGGTGCTGCGGGTTTGGCAGGAACGGACTTCGCAGGAGCGGCCTGAGCCTTGGCCGAATGAGCCGGCTGGGGTTTTTGAGGCACAGCTTTCGCCGCTGCCTTTGCCGGCGCTGCCGCATGTTTGCCGTTCGAGGCCGTCTGCGGAGCCTGATGCTTTGCTGGAGGAGCAGCCTTTGCCGCGACAGGAGATTTCGCGGCCTTGCCGAGTTCTTTTTTTGCCTGAACAGGTGGATGCGTCTTGCCCTTGCC
>JBAWFY010000422.1:0-2201 GCA_049592335.1 Occallatibacter sp. | reverse complement strand
GCTAGATTGGGATAACCGAGACCATTAAAGCCTCCGACTGCGGGAACAGAAAGATCGCCGCCGTTCTTGTACATGCCGAGATAGTCAAAATTGTTGCCAATGCTGTAGGGGCAGGTTCCCGTGTTGCGCTCCGACACGATATTGCAGTTGTAGAGGCTCATGTCGTAGCGATCTACCGCCTGCGGATTGCCCATCTTGCCGGGCAGGCTCACGAACGACATCGCGACGGCAAATTCGTTATTGACCGAAGAGCCGAAGGTGCGATTGTAGTGCGCTGAGAGCACGTTGGAGATGTCGCCGGTGGTGATCCCTCCGGGATAGGGCATAGCGCCGGACGGGAACGACTGATTCAGAGCCACAGGATCCTCGTCAATCTCCTTCTGCAGCCCGTACACGAGGAACAGCCTGTCTTTGTCGTTAATGTTGTAGTCCAGCGTGGCCTTGAATTGTTCTCCGTTCTGGTTTTCAATAACCTGCTGAATATAGTTGTAGCCAAATGGATTCGTAAATGGATCCGCATTGGGCAGCGGGAACCAGTTCACCAGCGCCGCGCCCGAGGAATTGACATACGGCTGGGCGTTATAGTTGGTCACTGCCGTGCCGTTGGGCAGATAGTTGTCGGAGTTACACATCGCCTGAATGGAATTGGGATTGGCGGTGCCATCTGGGCGCGAACCACAGAGCTCGGCGTCGAGCAATGCAGGACTGAAGTCCCCTTGACGCTCCGCCATAGTGGGCACCCATGTCGAGATAGCCTGCTGGTTGGCCTCAAAATTCTGGTTATAGTACTCGAACCCGGCAAAGAAAAACATCTTCGGGTTGCTGCGGCTGAACAGAGACAGAGGGCCGCTGACCTGAGCGCCCGGATAATAGTAGGACCCTGCCGGCCGCGACTGGCGCAGGTAGTTGTCGTACCAGTCGTTGGAGTTGAGATTCGTATTCCGGGCGGCCATGTAGGCCTCGCCGTGGTACTTTGAGCCGCCCTGCTTGCTTTCCGCGCTGATGACCGCCGGCCCCTTAGCATACTGGGCGCCAAAGGAAGAGTTGGTGGCCTTCACCGATTGAACCATCTCAATATTGATCTGCTGCACCGAGCCTGAGTTGCTGGCAATGTCCGTGAGCGAAACGCCATCGGTAAGCGTGGCAATACCCGTAACGCCCGCGCCATTGGCCGAGAATGCGCCGGTGGGGCCGCTCAGGCCCACCACGGCACTGTTGTATCCGGGCCGGTTGAAGAGACCCTGGTCGCCCGTGGACATCGCATAGCCGGGCAGCATGCGGACCAGCTCGGTGGCATCGCGGCCGACAACGCTCAGAGTGTTCAGTTCCTCGGAGTTGATGATGTCGCTCTGCTCCGCGCTATCCAGACCGGCCAGTCCGGTTTCGGTTTTGGCCTCAACCGTTACCACGGCCTGGGCCGCGCCCACACCCATCCTAATATCCGTAAAGCCGAGATGATCGCCCCCGTGCAGGGGGAAGGACTGGCTCTGCCAGGACTCGAAACCTGACGCGGTCACCTTGAAGCTGTAGGTCGCGGGGACGAGACCCGCGAACGCAAACGCGCCCGCGCCATTGCTGGTCGTGGTGATCTCCGTGCCATTCACCATGTTGGTCAGAACGACCGTAGCTTTCGGAATGACAGCGCCGGTCTCATCTTCGACGACTCCGGTCACGTTGCCTGTTGCCTGCCCGAAAAGGGCGGTTTGCGCCACAAACAACACCGTTAGCGTCACCAGCCACAAGGCTGTTGGCCTTATCCGTGAAAAGAACTTCATGGTAGTTCCCCCGTCGGCTACGTTCCTTTGGTCCTATATCTGTACCCGGTCCGCAGTCCTCACACAGTCCTTAAGAATCTTGTTCGAGAGCGGTTATACGGACAGCATCCATGCCGCTCGCAGACCGACGCACTCGTACCGCGCGACCCACACCACAGCTGGACCGCAGACGATACCCCCCCGCGCAAGCTCTTCCTGTTTTGAGCGACAGAACACAGGCTTTCTTTCTGCAATTGATGACAGGCGATTCTCACCCCTGCGAGTAATTCCTGTCAAGGGGATTTTTCAATTTTCCTCGCGGACAAAAACCCCTCCCTCGTAAATCGCTTTTCCACGTTATCGATGCTCTGCTCCGCCCATTCGCATTGCGAAATTTCGCGATGCAGTGCAATGCGCCTCTCCCGCTTCCACTCCGCGGGAGTTGCG
>JBAWFY010000421.1:0-1608 GCA_049592335.1 Occallatibacter sp. | reverse complement strand
GAAAGTGATGGCCTGACGCTCTGCATCCTGCGGCGGGGTCAACTCGCCTGCGGCGACGACGGGCGTTGCGGCGGGACCGGTTTGCGAGGTGGTTTCGCCGTTTGCGTCGGTGGAACGGGAGAAGATGACCTGGCTTTTGGAAGGATTCGTTCCCGATGCCTGCGGCGTGGAAGGAGCAGTTTGCGCTGCGCAGGAGATTGTCGCAAAAGCGAAAACAATCACCACTGCAAGAGCCGCTGCTTTGAAAGGGCACGGCTTTAGCCGTGCCGCCAGATGGACCAAATGGGAAATGGGCTTTAGCCCCTGAGGGAGTGTGTTTCCCATAGCTTGCATTCCCTCTGCGGCTAAAGCGGCGCCGCTTTTTGTGCGCTTTACGGCAAGGCTAAGGCCGTGCTCTTTCAAAACATTGCTGGTTGAGGTTCGCGCTCTCCCATCCTTGCCGCAAAAACAAAGACGCGGCAAGGATGGGGCACCCTGCGCAGATCGCGGAAAAAACAGTCTCATGAGCCCAGGCCTTTCTGTTTCCTTGGTTTAGACGCTCCACCTGCAGCATTAGGGCCAGCCGTGCCTTGTGCGTGGCGGGCAGCGAGGCGACGTTGGCGAAAGGCTTCATAGAGCACCACCGCTCCTGCAGCCGAGACGTTGAGCGAGCTGACGCCGCCGGCCATGGGAATGCGCAGCAGATGATCGCAAGTGCGGCGGACCAACTCGTGCAGCCCCGCACCCTCGCGACCCATCACAAGAACGCAGTTGCCGGTCAGGTCGAATTGGTCGTAGTCGGTTTCGCCCCGTTCGTCGAGGCCGATAACCCATAGATTCTGGTGTTTGAGCTCTTCGAGAGCTCGCACCAAGTTGACCACGCGGGCAATGCGCAAATGTTCGGTGGCACCGGCGCTGGCTTTGACGGCTACCGGACTCAAGGGAGCCGAGCGGCGTTCGGTCAGCAGCACTCCGTCTACCCCAGCTCCATCGGCCACGCGCAAGAGAGCGCCAAGATTCTGCGGGTCTTCAACACCATCCAACGCCAGCAAAAGGCGAGCGGCGCCGGCGGTTGTTGGCGCGAAGAGATCTTCGACAGTCAGAAACTCCTGCCCGTGGACCAGGGCCACAACGCCTTGATGAGCGGGAGTCTGGGCGAGTTGCGTCAACTGTTCGCGCGTTTCCTGGCGAACACGGACACCTCTCTCGCGACAGAGCGCAACAAGCCGCTCCAGTTTGGCATCATCGCGCTCGCGCGCCACCATAACGTGATCAAAGTGCCGCCGTCCGGCCTTGAGCGCCTCTTCGACCGGATGCAACCCGTAGAGAACTTCCATAAAGGTTAGTGTAGAAGATCGACGAACCCGCGACCCGCCCAAGCATTTACCGGCCCCAAGGTTAAGGCCAATTGCATCTGCGATCTTCAGGGCATGGAGCCGCTATACTGTTTCCCATGCACGAAGACACAATCGCGGATTGGCAGAGGCTCACCAAACTCTACAGCGAGATGGGCGATTTGGAACTGGAAGAACTGCACGCCGACATTGGCAATTTGACTGAAGTGGCGCAACAGGTTCTCCGCGACGAAATGAAAAAGCGCGGGCTGAATGAGCCGAGAGTTACCCGTGG
>JBAWFY010000420.1:0-2321 GCA_049592335.1 Occallatibacter sp. | reverse complement strand
ACCGTACACACTGCTTTGTACCTATACCGTTCAAGTCATCCTATCCATTCTCACGGCACTCATCGGGGTCATCATTGCCTACGGCGCAATCGGGGCAACGATCATTGGGTTGGTCGGTCCGGTTTTCATTCCGTGGATGGTCTTCGACAAAACAGAGTTTCTATTTTGGGGTTGGCTCAAGGCTTTCGTTGGCTTCGAGTTCTACAAAGTTGTAGCTGCTGCCACTCTGAGCGTAATGAGCCATCTGCTCATTACTTATTTGACGAGTGGAGCCAATAACGCCTCCGATCCCCGTTCTTTGGTAACGTTGATGCCCGGACTGCTCATTCTCTGTTTAGTTGCCGGATTCATTCTTTTGAAGATCCCCACGATGACGGCTTCACTCTTCTCTGGGCACGTCGGCGGGCACAGCAGCGGAATGGGTGGCCTTATTACCGCCGCAATCGTGAGGATGGTTTAGGCGTCACGGAGGCGTTCAATGGCGACCACGGCAAAGTCTTCCCCTGAAATCACCCGCGCGGCGGAACGTTACCTCGAACAGTACGGCGACCCGCTGGTGATGAATACTTATTTGAAGGTCACCATCCTGGTGCTCGCCGTCGTCTGTCTCGCGCTCGCCGGCCTCGTGTTCCGCAGCCAAATGGCCCTTGCCAGCGTCCACCCGCTCATCATCCGTATCAACGACGTGGGCCGGGCGGAAGCGATCGACTATCGCAACTTCCAGTACCGCCCGCAGGAGGCCGAGAACAAGTATTACCTAAGCCGCTGGACCGAGCTTTACTTCAGCCGCAATCGATTCACCATCGAGCGCGACCAGACCAACTCTCTTTACTTCCTCAACGGCGACGTGCAGCGTGCGGTGATCGACCAGGAGCGCAAGGACAACATCATCGGGAACTACACCAAGGATTCGACGCTTCCTTTCGTGGATGTAGAGGTGAAGAGCGTCATCCTCGACGACCTGCGTCAGTCGCCCTATTCGGCGCGGATCGAGTTCGAGAAGGTTTTCACGAATCCGTCGGATCATTCAGAACTCAGGCGGGAGCAGTGGACAGCCAGCGTCACCTACGTCTTCCGCGAGACGGTTAAGAACAATGAGCTGGCCGTAAACCCCCTCGGATTGACTATCGTCCGCTTCCGGGCCGACCAGGCGTTCGAGTAGACGAAGCCACTTCCCATTGCGAGGCAGTCATCATGTCCCAGCACGGCTCTCATGCATGGCCAGAACGCACAGCGGCTCTCCAGCGCATACGTCAGCTTCAGATGGAGCGGTGCAGGGCACGTGGGCGATTTCTCCGGCCGCATCTTGTACCGGCGGCAATAGGGCAGTTTCGCATTGAGCAGCGCGGGGCTGGCAGTCCATGGAAACCTCTCGCTATGCGATCCATGAAACGTTTCTCTCCTGGGTCTCTCCCCCACTTGTCCGGTCACGCGCTTCGGGGCTATTCCGGCGCCCGGCGGCACGGCGCTCTTCTGCTTCGGCTGCGCCGCCCTCCGGGTTACGGTTTCCGTTCCGGACCCTCCGTAAATGCAGAGCTTGGCACTTGGGAGCCGGGCCTCTCGCTCAGGCTTCGCCAATGGGTGACCCGGCCAATCCGGGAATTCAACGTCGGAGATTTCACCATGTATCAGAACCGCATCACGCTCATCGGATTCCTCGGCAAGGACGCCACCGCCGTCACCACCAACAACGCGAATTTCACCGCCCTGTCGCTTGCCACCAAGAGCTCGTACAAGGACAAGACGACCGGCAAGTACATCGACCACACCGAGTGGCACCGCTGCATCGTCTGGGGCAAGCTGGCCGAGTACGCGAAGACCCTGAAGAAGGGCGCGCACCTGTCCGTCGAAGGCGAGCTGAGGAGCCGCGAGAGAACGGACAAGAAGACCAGCCAGAAAGAGCGCGTATGGGAAGTGCGCGTGGCTTCGATCCTGAAGCTCGACCGCGCCGAAAAGGCCAGCCCGGAAGAGCAGGCGGACGACGATTTGAACCCCGAGGAAGAGGCCGCTTGAGGCTTCCCCCTCTTCGCTCTCGGAAGCCCGGCCAACGCCGGGCTTCCAACGTTGGAAACACCCGCAATGAGCTTCGAGTTAATCCTTCCGTTTCTCCGGCCCATTGAGCCGCTGTTGCTCGACGAGAGCATCAGCGAGATCATGGGCAATCCCGACGCCTCATGGTGGTGCGAGCGTGATGGGAAGATGCAGCAGGAGGGCGCGGTTTCGTTCGATGCGGCGAAGCTGCTCACGGGCCTTGAAGTCATTGCCAATCAGCTTGGCAAAAAGCTGGATGAAGACAACCCTTCATTGCACGCCCAGCTTCC
>JBAWFY010000419.1:0-6743 GCA_049592335.1 Occallatibacter sp. | reverse complement strand
CGGCGGCTTTGTGCGTGCCCTTGCCGAAGATCTGGAACTCCCACTGCCCCTTGGCCACTTCGGCGTTGATGCCTTCGTGGTTGATGCCCGCGTGCAGGCAAAGGTCCAGGTGCTCCTCGACGATCTGGCGCGCGATCGAGCCCATGTACTTGTAGCCAACGCCGCAGTAGTAGGGGCCCTGCGGGCCGGGATAGCCTTCTTCCGGGAATCCCAGCGGCCGGCCGTCCTTATAGAGGAAGTACTCCTGCTCGAAGCCGAACCAAAGGTCCGGATCGTCGGGGGCCGTGGCGCGCATGTTGGTCGGATGCGCCGTGCCGTCCGGCAACATCACTTCACTCATTACGATGAAGGCGTCCTTGCGGGCGGCATCGGGATAAAGGGCCACCGGCTTCAGGACGCAGTCGGACTTGTGTCCCGCAGCCTGCATGGTGGAGCTGCCGTCAAATCCCCACAGGGGCAGATCGGCGAGGGTGGGCGTTTTGTCGAATTCCTTGATGTTGGTCTTGCCGCGAAGCTCAGGAATCGGCTTCTTGCCGTCAAGCCAGATATATTCCAGTTTGTACTTTGCCATAGGTCTCCTCATTCGTCGGGAATTGTGCTTCAACACCCGGCGAAGCTCGCAGCTCGCCGATGTGAGTGGGGTTCAACTCCAGAATAAAATGAGGCAAGCCCGATCCCATAAGGATGGCATAAAGAACCGCAGAAAATCCCCAAGGGAGCGCCTGATTGCTGCAAATGTGTAGCAGCGCATCGGCCCCGGGGCGCCCGAGAAAGCCTCCCGACGCGTGCGCCCTGAAGCGTTTCTCGGCTGAGGCGCAGGAACGATACGGTGCGGCGCGAAGAAGTTCGTCGAATGGTGAGGGTCCGCCTTTGCCTTTTTGCCGCGGCCTTTCCTCGGCTCGTGAACCCGCGAATCAACGCGCTTTCGACGTACAATCAGAGAGGACCGGCAGACTCCGGAGAGGTGGCCGAGCGGTTGATGGCTCCGGTCTTGAAAACCGGCATACTCGAAAGGGTATCGGGGGTTCGAATCCCTCCCTCTCCGCCATTACAGCAGCCGCCGCTCGCCCATTGCATGGAGCAGCCGTTCGCTGATCGCTCGCACTAGAGTGGCACACTTAGAGCGCGGTGAGGCCGACCGGAGATCTCTTCACCGTAAACTGAGAGTATGCCGCCGATCTTGATCGCGCAGAATATCTCCAAACGTTTCGGCGCGGAACCTCTCTTCGACAGCATTTCCTGCGCAGTCCACGACGGCGACCGCATCGGCCTCATCGGTCCTAATGGTGCAGGCAAATCCACTCTCCTTGCCATTCTCGGCGCGGAACAGAAGCCAGACTCCGGAGAGGTCTCTTTTCGCAAGGGCGTTCGCATTGGCTACGTCCGTCAGATCTCAGACTTCGCCCCCGGAACCACGGTCCGCCAGGTCATCGACTCCGCACTCGATCGCGCTGCCGTTCCGCTTGTCGCCCGCGAGCAGCGGCTGCGCGAAAGGCTGGGCCGAGCCGGCTTTGCGGAAAGCGACACTCCCGGCAGTCGCACTCCCGGTAATCCAGGCATGGACCGTGAAGCCGCGAGCCTGAGCGGCGGTTGGCGCAAGAGGCTCGCCATCGCCGAAGCCCTTGTCACCGAGCCTGAAGTTCTGTTGCTTGACGAGCCCACGAACCATCTCGATCTTGACGGCATTGAATGGCTGGAAGGCCTGCTCCGGGCCGCGAGCTTCGCTTTCGTCGTCATCACCCATGACCGTTACTTCCTGGAGAACGTTGCTACCCAAATCATTGAACTCAACCGCATTTACTCGGACGGGCTGCTGCGCGTAAAAGGCCGCTATTCCAAATTTCTCGAAGACCGGGAGGCCTACGTCGAGTGGCAGCAGTGTGCCCAGGAGAGCCTTCGTAACCGCGTCCATACAGAAATGGAATGGCTCCGACGCAGCCCGAAGGCTCGCACCACAAAATCCAAAGCGCGTATCGACAACGCCAATGCCCTCATCTCCGAGTTGCGCGATTCCGAATCCCGCACACGAATCGCCACGGCCGGCATCACCTTCGACGCCACCGGCCGCCAGACCAAACGACTGATCGAAGTCGAGAATGCCGCCGTCACCCTTGGCGACCGCGAAATCCTCCGCGGCGTCAGCGTCACACTGACCAATGGCCTCAAGCTCGGCCTTGTCGGCGCCAACGGCTCCGGCAAAACCACGCTGCTGCGCGCCATCACCGGCGAAATCACAATCAGCGCCGGCGAAATCCGCCGCGCGCCGGGCCTTCGCATCGTCTATTTTTCCCAGATGCGTGAGCTGGACACGTCACTCACCCTTCGCCGCACGCTCGCGCCCGACTCCGACTCGGTCGTCTATCAGGATCGCCTCGTTCACGTCGCCGGCTATGCGTCGCGCTTTCTGTTTACCAGCGAGCAGCTCAATCAGCCGGTCGAGCGCCTCAGCGGCGGCGAGCGAGCCCGCGTCCTCATCGCCCGCCTCATGCTTCAGCCCGCCGACGTGCTCATCCTCGACGAGCCCACCAACGACCTCGATATTCCCACGCTCGAGATTCTTGAGGAATCACTGCTCGAATTCCCCGGCTCTCTGGTCCTGGTAACTCACGACCGCTATCTGCTCGATCGCGTCACCAACGCCGTTCTCGGTCTCGACGGCCGCGGCAATGCCGCGCTCTTCGCGGACTATCTGCAGTGGGAAGCCTGGCGAAACCGGCAGGCATTAGCCGAATCAGGAGCGGCCGCAGAAGCAGTGCCGACGGCGGCCCCAGCCGCATCGCCGGAATCCAGAACTCGCAGGAAACTCTCCTACATGGAACAGCGCGAGTACGACACACTGGAAAAACGCATCGATGATGCGGACGGGCGCCTTCGTGCCGCCGAGCAGCGCATCCTGGCTGCCGAAGTCGCCGTCGATCACCAAGCTCTCACTGCCGCACTCGCCGAACTCGAAGCGTCAAAGGCCGAGCACCATGCCATCTACGAGCGATGGGTAGAGTTAACCGAAAAGACAGGCGGCTGATGTCCCGCACACATTTAAGATCCGATCGCGGTTCGAGGGCTGAGTGAATCGTACAAGTTCAGCGGCGTCCGGTCTGGAAGAACGCAAAATTGGCGCCAACTTGGCACCAAACCACTCTTGTGCGATTCCGGGACATTTGTCTAAATGCCTGATTTTGATTGAGTTTTTGGTGGACCTGGTCGGGATCGAACCGACGACCTCTTCCATGCCATGGTGTGCATGAATCCGCAAATTATAGACGGAACAATACTTATCAGTCGTCATGACCGGCAAAAACCGGCACAATCGGCGCTATTTGCTGCCAATTTGCTGCCAAATTTACCCAGCGGGCCAAAGGGCTGATCGTGTGGGATCGGCCCAAATTGTTTCGGCATACACTTGAAGATTTGGACGCTTTGAATCGCAGTCCCGGCGCAATAGGGGTCGGTCTAGCGCCTGCGGCTCGGACGCATGAGGATGCGAAGATGGAGGCGCCGTTGACGCACCGCTGCCACACTCGTATTCAGGGCAGCGGCAATTGTTCCGTCTTCTATTCCATTCCGGGAGAGAGACTTGAGCCTTGCGTCCAACTCTGGGGTCCAGTGAACGCTCTTTTTCAGGCCCAGGCGAAAGACCCTGCCACGGATCGCACCCTCCGTGCGGCCGAGCCTTCGGCTCAGCTCACGAATTGTTTGTGAGGGATAAAGCTGGGCGAGAAGTCTTTCCTCCCTCTTTGACCAAGCCTTCCCTCGATGAGATTGGATTCCAAGCAATGAAGCTCTGCGGGTAACGGAGGAGTTTGTTCGTCCGAGTAACTCGGCGATCTCGCTCATCGGCTTTATGTGCAGAGCGACGGATGACACTTTACACCCACACAAGACTACCTAAAACAGACAAACAGAGCGCGTTTAGAGCGCACTATTTCCCGCGCCGCTGATTGGCTCCCTCATGGCGCCTTTGAGCTCCGTGCAGTCCCTCGCGATATTCTGCACTCTCGATATGCGTATCGCTAGAACAGATTGCCAGCCACCTGTTCGGCTATTGCCTTAACTTTCTCGGCCATCGAATTGTTTCCCGTGCCACGGCCCGGCGCTGCTTCCGTCGTAATCGAAATCATAAAGATCTGATCACGGACTCTACCGATTACTTGCTCCCCCTGAGATCCGGCACAGAGCACCGCGTCGTTTCCAATGGCCTTCAGGGGCGTGGCGGATGAAGTGCATTGGCTTTCAGCAGCCTTAAGAGCCAGCTCCCGGTTCTGCGAATCAGGAACCATGGCAACTGAAACAGTTAAGCTCTCTGCTGGAGATCCTGCTTGAAGCCGGAAGGCGCAGATCTCGGTGTTTTCACCGGCTTTAGTTATCGTAAGAGCCGACGAGCCGCCTAGCGCGCCGGATGCGGTGGCGACATTCAGCCACGGACAATTGTTTTGCGCGTGACAACTCGCGGAGACTGCGATACCGACCGCTGCAAGCAAATATTTCTTCATTTCGACCTCGGCTTCAATCACAATGCGACAAGCTTGAGTATCGCGAGTACGCGCAGCGGTGTCCTGAGAGAACGGATTGATGGGGGAGTCAATCTGAAGTTGGATGCTGGCCTCATTCTTCGCTGCATTCTGCGATGCACTTGGTGGGCGTGCTGCAAGTTGAGAAGTTCTTCCAACCTTTGGCTGATGCGCAATCGTTTTAGTGTTGCTACTCTTCCGCATGAGGTAAGGCTGCTATGCGCAGAGGTCGGAGCCTTTACTTCCTGTGGGTGTGTGTGTGCTTCACAGCGGGAGCTTCCCTTCCTGCCATCGCCCAACTACAGGAACAGTCTGTTGAAAGCACCACTCAAGATACGGGCGCTCCCGAATGGCCGCAGGGTGGATCGGCAACCGCGGGTGTTTTTGCGCCCGTTCTCGATTCCGAGCATCGGCCGATTACAGCCGGTGGTTTCGTCAAGTCGGGACCGGTGATCTTCGAAGACATCTCGGCCAAATCCGGTTTGGCAACCTGGCACCACGTCATGGGAACGCCGCAGAAGAAGTACATCATCGAAGAGACAGGTTCAGGTGTCTGTCTTCTCGATTATGACCATGACGGCTGGCTGGATATCTATCTAGTAAACGGCTCGACATACGATGCGATTGATGGCAAGACCGAGCCTCCGCATGCCGCTCTGTTTCACAATAACCACGACGGCACATTCACCAACGTGGCTAATTTTGCGGGTGTTACGAACGATCGCTGGGGTTACGGGTGTGCTGTTGCCGACTACGATAACGACGGCTGGCCCGATCTCTACGTCACCAATTTTGGCAAGAATCGCCTTTATCACAACAATCATGATGGAACTTTTACCGACGTCGCCGAGAAAGCCGGCGTTACTCTTGGAAACTGGTCCACCGGCCCCAGCTTCGGCGATTACGACGGCGATGGTCTGCTCGATCTGTTCGTTCCTGGATACGTTCACTACGATATGGCGCACCCTCCGCAATCAGGTACCGCGGCCATAGGTCTCGGCTTTTGCCAATATCGCGGCGTGAATGTGAGTTGCGGCCCGCGCGGCCTCGAGGGTGAACCCGATCATCTCTTTCACAACAATGGGGATGGCACGTTCACTGACGTAAGCGAGAAGGCAGGCGTCAGCGATCCGAACCACTACTACGGATTCACATCAGCCTTTGTGGACGTTAACAACGACGGCAAGGTCGATCTGCTGGTTGCAAACGATTCCTCGTCGAACTATCTCTACATCAATAAGGGCGACGGCACGTTTGAGGATGACAGCTTTGCTTCCGGTTTTGCATTGAACCGCGGTGGACGCGAGACGGCGTCCATGGGCCTCGGCGTCGGGGACTACATGAACTCAGGGCGTGTTGGCCTTTATACCACCACATTCTCCGATGATTACAAGCCCCTTTACGACAACAAAGGCGACGCTAACTTTACCGAGATTACAACGCATACGGGAATTGCCGAGATTACTTACCCCTTTCTAGGCTGGGGCACGGAGTTTATCGACTACGACAACGACGGATGGAAAGATATCTTCCTTGCCAACGGACACGTGTACCCTGCAGTTACGAATCATGAATGGGGAACGACCTACGCCGAACGCCCGCTTCTGTTCCACAACACCGGACGCGGAAAGAGCTTCGAAACTATGCCTGCCGTCATCGGCACCGGGCTGGCCGACGTGATTCCCTCGCGCGGCGCGGCTTTCGGTGACCTTTTTAACGATGGCAAGATCGACGTTGTGATCAACTGCATGGACCACACGCCTGTTCTGTTGCGCAATGTGAATGCGGATAACAACCACTGGGTCGGCCTTCAGTTGATCGGCGGTCCCGGATCTCCGCGTGACGCTGTAGGATCGACAGTCTATTTGACTGCGAACGGTATGCGCCAACGCGAAGATGTGATGAGCGGCGGCAGCTACGAGTCTTCGAATGACCAGCGCGTACATTTCGGGCTGGGCAAGGCGACTTCAGTTGATTCTGTGGAGATTCACTGGGCAAGCACCGGAAAAGTCGAAAAGCTGACTCTTCCTTCAGTCGATCGGTATTTCGTCGTCAAGGAAGGCGTTGGCATTGTTCCGAGTGTGTACGACGGAATTACCAAGATCCTGGAAGCGAAGAAGCAGGGCAATCACCCGTCTTCCGGGAACTAGGCAAGCAGCACATCGAAGCACCAGTCTTGCGAAGAGAGAGGAATCGCGAAAGATGGGAGTCTGGGCATTCCACGCGCTCTTAAGA
>JBAWFY010000418.1:0-7539 GCA_049592335.1 Occallatibacter sp. | reverse complement strand
GGGGATATGCGGTTCCTGGGGCAGTTCGCATGAAGATTCTTACGAAATGGCTCCGCGCCTATTTGCCCGGCTTGCCTGTCGATGATGCGCAGCTTGCGGAGGATTTGACCCTGCGTGGAATCGCTGTCGAGGGGATTTATCCACTCGGCGAGGGCAACGGCTCGCTGTACGAGATGGACATTACGACGAATCGTGTGGACGCGATGAACCATTACGGCGTGGCGCGCGAGACGGCGGCGATCTATGGACTGACGCTACCGGAATTGCAATTTGCCCTTCCAAAGGCCCGCCCGTGCGGCCAGCCCTTTTCCGTGAAGATCGAAGCCGAGGATGGCTGCGGACGGTTTACCGCGCGGGTGCTGCGCGACATCACGATCGGCGAATCGCGCGACTGGTTTGCAGGCGCGGAGGTCTCAACTTACTTTGGGCTGCTTGAGCAGAAGAAGATTTCGAATGCTGTAGATGCTACGAACTTCGCATGGCTGGCGATGGGCCAGCCCACGCACGCTTTCGATCTCGACAAGATCAAAGGTGGCATTGTTGTGCGGCGGGCGCGCAATGGCGAGCGGCTGAAAACGCTGGATGGCGTGGAGCGAGTGCTTGAGACCGATGATCTGGTGGTGGCCGATCACAGAAAAGCGCTAGCGCTGGCCGGCGTGATGGGCGGCTGGGACACAATGATCACGCCGGAGACGAAGAATGTGCTGGTCGAGGCGGCGTGGTTCGATCCTGCGGTTGTGCGGCAGACGGCGCGGCGTCACGGCCTGCACACCGACGCCAGCCATCGCTTCGAGCGCGGCACGGATTTTTGTGCAGCTCCAGTTGCTTCGGCGCTGGTGAGCGCGATTCTGCTCGCCAATGGCGGATGGATTGAAGGCGAATTGGTCGATGTGCGGGTGGCGGCGATGGAAGCGCGGACGGCGCACCGCAAATCCGTATCGCTCGCTTTCAGAGAAGTACATCGGATTCTCGGCAAGACGATTGACGAAGAGGGAATCACTGCGGCGATTGTTGAGAATGTGCTGACGGCGCTGGGATGCACACTAATGATGACGCCGGAGACCTTCCCCGAAGGCCGGCCCGTGTGGAACACTACGCTGCCGAGTTGGCGGCTCGATCTTGAGCGCGAAGTCGATCTCATTGAAGAGGTCGCGCGAGTTTACGGCTACAACCGGTTTGCCAATACGCTGCCCGCTTTCGCGGGAGGCGTGCGCGCTCTGTCGTGGGCGGAAAAGGAAGCTGCTGTGCGCAGCACTTTGCTGGCCGCCGGATTCCACGAGGCAATTGGGAGCACGTTCTGCTCCGCGACTGAAGCCGCGCTGACGGGGCCGCAACCCGCGCTCGTGGTTCCGCTTGGCAATCCGCTGAGCGAGGAAGCGGGCGTGCTAAGGCCTTCGCTGGTTCCTGGAATGTTGACGATGATTGCGGGCAATCTGAATCGCGATATCGGCGATGTGCGGTTGTTTGAATTGGGCACAATTTTCAGCGGCACGACGGAAAAAGTCGATGAGCGGGCGGCGCTGGCCTTTGGAGCCGTGGGTGCGTTACCGCAAGAGGGCGCGCTCGATGCGGGCCGCGCGTTTGATTTTTTCGATGTGAAGGGCGTCGTCGAACAGGTGCTGTCGCGGTTCGAGATGCGCGCGATGTACTTCGATCATTTTCCCGCCGAGGCTGGATTGACGCCGGAGTGGCTGCATCCGTATCGCGCGGCGCGCGTGGTTGCGGACGGGATCACTGTAGGCTGGTTCGGTCAACTGCATCCACGCGAGGCCACGGCGCGCAAGATCAAGGACGACGTGCTGGCAGGCGAGATCTATCTCGACCGGCTCTATAAATTGCCGCTGCGCCGGGCAAAGGCGCGAGAGCTCTCGCGCTATCAGTCGGTGCGCCGCGATTTTTCGCTGGTTCTGGATGAGAGCATCCCGTGGGAGACGATCGATCGCGCCATGGCTGGATTAGAGATCCCCGAACTGGTGGAGTGGCGCGCGCGCGAGGTGTTTCGCGATGGGCGGCTGGGCAAGGGCGAATACGCTTTGCTGCTCGGGGCCACGTTTCAGGCGCTGGACCGGACCCTGCGCGAAGAGGAGTTGCAGACGTTCCAGGCTCTTGTGGTTAAAGCGGTTACCAAAGCAGGGGCGCGGCTTCGGGTTTGAGAAGAAATGGAGCAAAAATCCGCGCTATACTACTCGAACGAATAGAGGCCCGGAGCAGTGGAGGTTGAAGCGATGGCAAATTCATTCTGGTTTCCCGATGCTCAACATTTGGCCAACCAGGCGCAATCTGTGAACATTACCAAAGACGAGCCGGAGGATATGCCTGACAAGTCGATAGCCCTGACCGTGAGCGCAGATGATTTTGACGCGCTCGAAGATCGCATTTACCGCGCCGTGGAGCTGGTGAAACAGGGACGGCAGCAAGGCGCCTCGACCGAAGCTCGCATTTCGGACTTCGAAGCCCGCGCTGTTCGTGCGGAGGCGCAACTTCAGGCGCAAGCACTGGTGCTGGAGCAACTCGAAACCGAGGTGCAGGCGCTGCGCGAGGAGCGGGAACAGGTGCGGCAGCGCATGGAGCGTGTGCTCAAACAGCTTGACGCATTGGAGATGTGAGGCAGCAATGTCCGGGGAATCCCGCAGAAATCCGGGCGATTACGTGACGGTGGAGATCTACGACCAGCTCTATCACCTCTCGGGACAGGAGCCGGAGCACATTCGCGAACTGGCGGCGTATGTGGATGCCAAGATGCGCACCGTTGCCGCCCGCGGAACCACCGCGGACTCATTAAGAGTGGCTGTACTGGCTGCGCTCAACCTGGCCGATGAATTATGGCAGGTGAAGGCGCCCGATCTGAGCGAAGGCAGCGCACGGGCTGCCAGCCTGCGCGGCTTGCTAGACGCGGTGCTGGCAGACGAGCAGCAGACCGGCTCGTAAGAGCGGGGTACCACGGTCAGGCATCGGATGAAAAAGCCCAGATCCCATTTCTGGGAACTGGGCTCGGACGAACTCAATTCTCGCTGGCTATTTCGCAGCCAACTGCCGCAAAACATATTGCAAAATACCGCCGTGCTCGTAATATTCAATCTCCTGCGGCGTGTCGATGCGAACCACTGTCGAAAATGTTTTGCTGCCCTTTGAGGAATGTGCGGTCACAGCGAGAGTACAGCCGTTTGCGAAGCGATTCTTGAGCAGCGCGGTGAGGCCGGGGAAATTGAAAGTTTCCTCGCCGGTGAGGCCGAGGGATTCGACATTCTGGCCGGCTTCAAATTGCAGCGGCAGAATGCCCATGCCGACAAGATTCGAGCGGTGAATGCGCTCGAAGCTTTCAGCGATGACGGCGCGGACGCCGAGGAGCTTGGGCCCTTTGGCGGCCCAGTCGCGCGACGAGCCGGAGCCGTATTCTTTCCCGGCGAGAATAATGAGCGGCGTGCCGCGCTCGGCGTACTTCACGCTGGCGTCGAAGATGCTCATGACTTCGCCTTCGGGCAAGAGACGCGTGACGCCGCCTTCTGTTCCTGGCGCGAGTTTGTTGCGCAGGCGCACGTTGGCAAAGGTGCCGCGCACCATGACCTCGTGATTGCCGCGGCGCGAGCCATAGCTGTTGAAGTCCGCCGGCTTTACTCCGTGCTCGGCAAGATATTTGCCGGCGGGCCCGTTGGCCTTGATCGATCCTGCGGGCGAGATGTGGTCGGTGGTGACAGAGTCGCCCAGCACGGCCAGCACGCGCGCGCCCGCGATGTCTTCGACCGGCGCCGGCGTCATCGCGATGCCGTCGAAGTACGGCGCTTTGCGGATGTAGGTTGAGTCTGCCTCCCACTGGTAGACGTCGCCGGTGGGGAATTTCAAGCCTTGCCAGTTTTCGTCGCCGAGGCTGACGGTCGCGTACTCCCTGCGGAAACCTTCGCTCGAGACTGCCTGTTCGACGGCGCTGGCGACCTCGGCTTGCGTCGGCCAGATGTCGCGCAGATAAACCGGCTTGCCATTCTTGTCATGGCCCAGCGGATCGGCATCGAAGTTGTGACCGATTCTTCCGGCGAGCGCGTAAGCGACGACGAGTGGAGGGCTCATGAGGTAATTCGCGCGCACGTCCACATTCACGCGGCCCTCGAAGTTGCGATTGCCGCTGAGCACGCTGACGGCGACCAGGCCGTGCTCGTCGATGGACTTTGAAACATCGGCGGGCAGCGGGCCGGAGTTGCCGATGCATGTGGTGCAGCCGTAGCCGACGACGTTGAAGCGCAGCTTTTCGAGATAGGGCAGGAGGCCAGCCTTCTGGTAGTAATCGGTGACAACGCGGGAACCGGGCGCGAGCGAGGTCTTGACCCATGGAGGAACAGTGAGGCCTTTTTCGACGGCCTTCTTTGCCAACAGGCCCGCGGCGATCATCACTGAGGGGTTGGAAGTATTGGTGCAGCTGGTGATGGCGGCGATGACCACGGAGCCGTGATCGAGGTAGCGATCGGGCTCAATGCCGAAGCGGGCTTTTATTGTGTTTTGGGCGACTGTCGTCGTGACGTGGAGCGGAGTCGCGGAAGGCGCGGAGGAAGTTGCCGGACCCTCATTGTCTTCAGCGGCCACCGCAGTGTCGGTGACGGTGCTGCGCTCCCATGCGGCGGCGGTGCGCGAGCCGAGGGGCTTGGCGGTGGGCGCGAGCAGGGTGGGCAGTTGTTCCGCAAAGCTTGCGGCGGCGTCTTTGAGCAGTACGCGATCCTGCGGGCGCTTGGGTCCGGCCACGCTAGGTTCCACGTCGCCGAGGTCGAGCGAGAGAGTTTGCGTGTATTCGGCCTCCGGCGCGCCAGCGGTATGGAAGAGGCCCTGCTCCTTGTAATAGGCCTCGACTAGATTGATTTGATCGTCGCTGCGGCCAGTGAGGCGAAGGTAACGCAGGGTTTCGGCGTCGACCGGGAAAATGCCGCAGGTTGCGCCGTACTCGGGAGCCATGTTGGCTATGGTGGCGCGGTCGGCGAGCGGTAACTGCGTTAAGCCGTCGCCGTAGAACTCCACAAACTTGCCCACAACTCCTAGCTTGCGCAGCGCCTGGGTTACCGTGAGTACGAGATCGGTCGCGGTGGCGCCTTCGCGCAGCTTGCCGGTGAGCTTATAGCCGACGACCTGCGGGATGAGCATGGAGACGGGCTGGCCGAGCATCGCCGCTTCGGCCTCGATGCCGCCTACGCCCCAGCCGAGAACGCCGAGGCCGTTGATCATGGTGGTGTGCGAATCGGTGCCGACCAGCGTGTCGGGATAGGCCACAGTCTCACCGTCGCTCTGCGCGGTAAAGACCACACGGGCTAAATACTCGAGATTTACCTGGTGGCAGATGCCCATGCCGGGCGGCACGGCGGAAAAGTTGCGAAAGGCCGACTGGCCCCACTTTAAAAACGCATAACGCTCGCGATTGCGCTGGAACTCGAGCAGGGAATTGGCCTCGTAAGCCATGGCCGTGCCGTACTCGTCCACTTGTACGGAGTGGTCGATGACGAGTTCGGCGGGGGCGAGGGGATTGACGCGTTCGGGATCGCCGCCGAGGGTCTTGATGGCGTCGCGCATGGCAGCGAGGTCGACGACGGCGGGCACGCCGGTGAAGTCCTGCATGAGGACGCGTGCCGGCATGTAGGCAATTTCGCGGCTGGGATCGGCCTTTGCGTCCCAGTTGGCCAGGAACTCGATGTCGGCGGCGGTGACGTTCACTCCGTCTTCGCGACGCAGCAGGTTTTCCAGCAGGATTTTCAGACTGAAGGGCAGGCGCGCGAGATTGACGCCGCGCTCGGTGAGAGCCGGGAGGCGATAGATCGTATAGGAGCGGTTGCCGGAAGTGAGCACGGCCTTGCTCTGGAAGCTGTTCATCGGGGAATAACCTTTCTATCCGCGGGCTTGGCGGATGGCTTTAGAAACGAGCGGAGCTAGAGCCTCGGCGCCCGCTCTTCGTGAGAATTCTCTTGAGAGCGACGCCGGGACAAAAACTTTGTCGAAATCAGATTACTCAGGGGGAAGGCTCAGCGTCCACGGTCGGGGCGGCCGTGGCGGAAGCGCTTGAAGCGAGGCGGGCCGGCGATGGGTAGGCGGCGCATAGCTGACGCATTCATTTTATCGCGGTCCTGGAAAGCCAGGAAAGGAGATTCTTGAAGGATCGCGCGCCAGGATCGGCCGAACGACGAAATCCCGCACCTATACTGGAAATTACGCGGCTTCGCACTGAGGTTTCGATTGCTTTGAGTTACTTGGATGGCATAGAGGGGCTTTTCGCGCGGCTTTTTGCGTGGCTGGCGCGGCGCATGCCGAACGAGCGGCAGCGACTGCTGGCGATCACGATTGTGGCCGGCGGAGTGTGCGGTCTCGCGGCAGTGGCATTTCACATGAGCGTCGCGTGGCTTTATGGGCAGGTGATCGATCGCGCTGCATCCGCTCCAGGGCACGCATGGATATGGTGGACGATCCTGGCGCCTGCAGTGGGCGGCTTGGTCGCGGGCCTGGGACTCACGTACTGGGTTCCGGCGGCGGCAGGCAGCGGCATTCCGCAGGTGAAGACTGCGTACACCTTTCGCTCCGGCGCGATCACCATGAAGGAAACCGTAGGCAAGTTTGTGCTCTGCGCATTTCAGCTTGGCACGGGAGCATCGCTGGGCGTCGAGGGCCCGACGGTGCAGATTTGCGCCGGGGTAAGCAGTTTTCTTTCGCGCTTTGCCCGGCTGAGCCCGGTGAACCAGAAGCGCATGACTTCGGTGGGCATGGCGGCAGGCATAGCCGCGGCATTCAACGCGCCGATCGCCGCTGTTACGTTCACGCTGGAAGAGCTGATCGGCAGCCTGGACCAGACCATGCTTTCGGGCGTGATCGTGGCCGCGGCGCTTGCAGCCGTGGTGGAACATGAAGTCCTCGGCGCCAATCCGATTTTCCATGTGCCGCATCTGCCGACGTTTACTCTCGTCAATGGCTCGTCGCTTATTTGGTATGCGCTGCTCGGACTGCTTGCGGCGTTGGTCTCGGTGGCGTTTACGGATTCGCTGCTGTGGCTGCGCAAATGGTTCCGCGGGCTGAAGAACGTGCCGGCGTGGGTGCGGCCGGCGATCGGCGGCGCAGCTACAGGCGGTCTTGCGGTAGTTGCAATCCTGTTCTTCCATGTGAACGGCATTGCCGGCGATCCGTACAAGACGCTTACGCAGGCGCTGCTGGGCAATTTGCCAGTGACGGCTATGGCGGCTTTGTGCGTGTTGAAGCTCGCGGCCACCGTTACGTCGTATTCGAGCGGCGGCTCGGGAGGCATCTTTGCGCCGGCGCTGTTCATGGGCGGAATGCTGGGCGGCGCGGTTGGCTACCTGGATGTGACGGTCTTTCACCACTCGGCGGATTCCATTGGTGCGTTTGCCGTGGTGGGTATGGGCGCGGTCTTTGCGGGCATTGTGCGCGCGCCCATGACCTCGATCCTGATCATCTTCGAGATGACCGGCGGCTACGGGTTGGTTTTGCCCATGATGATCGCCAACATGAGCGCGTTTGCGCTGGCGCGCCACTGGCGGCACACGCCGGTGTACGATGCGCTGCTTG
>JBAWFY010000417.1:0-3660 GCA_049592335.1 Occallatibacter sp. | reverse complement strand
GGCATTGCACTCATTGAAGCATTCAATGCCCGCATGCGCGCAGCCATGCAGTTGCCGGCTGTGGAGGCGCTTTTCCCGGCTCCGTGGCCCGCAGCCGCGCGCCGCGTCCTGCCCAGCCCCAGCCCGCAATTGACCGCAACGGAAATGTGGGGCCCGGTGCTCGCCTGGTGCGTGCTGGACTGGCTCGCCGAGTCACTCGATACCACGCAAGAGGTGCCTGCGCAACCCGGGCGCACTGCCCTCGAGATCTTCGATCGCCTCCGCCTGCGCGAGCCGTTGGGCCATGCCTTCACCGCCCTCGGTTTCGAAGGCGAGGAAGCATGGATCGTCGCGGCCCGCATCAAAGTCCTGCTGCTCACCTCCGCCGGCGTCGGCAAGCCGCAGGAGCCAGTTGCGACCGCAGGGGTTGATTCAATCACAACCCTGGGTGCCCCTGGTCCCTCGCATTTGGGGACCAGGGAACCGAAATCCGCACCGGCACAAGCCCAAAATGACCCCGAACAACCCGCGCTCGCTCCCGCCCTCTGGCTCGATCCCGATGTGCGCTGGCTCTGCGGCGTCCATCAGGCAGACAATCGCTCCTACCTCATCCGCGAGCTTTATGAAGAGTTGCTGTGGTGGCTGCTCCTGCCGAATCTTCTCTGCCTCGCAGGCGAAAGCACGCGCACCTGCACTGCCGCCGAAGAACTGGGCAACTCCGTTATCAGCGCTCTTAATTCCGCCGAGGCCGCCGGCTACAGCGTCGATACGCTCCTCGGTCCATTCGCCCCCAAAGCTACCGTATCACCCGCGCCCGAAGCCGAACCCGTCAATAAGAATGCAAGCGCGACCAATCCAGAAAGCTAGTGCGGCGCAACTTTGATTCAATCGATTTTGTTCTTTGACCGTGTCTTGGAAGCCCGCTGCAGACCCTCCGCGTGCGGCAAGAGAATGTGGCCTTACTTGGTTTCGTCCACCACTTCGATAGCCCGCACTTCCGCATAATTCAACGTTGGCGAAAACGTCAGTAACAGCTTGCCCTGACCGTTGGGATGAAGCCCATGAAAGGCGCGAACGACGACTTTGTTCCCGCCGCCGGCAGCTTTGTAAACGTCGAAGTCATGCAGCAGCATCACACCGTTGCAAGTGACGTCGAAGACTCGGCATCCAGTTCCGCTCTCGCACATGCCGGGCGCCATGCCCGGCAGGAAGAAAGACTCCGCGAAATACAGTTCGACCGTATAGCTCCCCGGCGGTACCGGAATGGCGTAGCTGAAATTGCCGTAGCGTTCACCGAGGGCAATGGGCGCAAGCAGCGCCGCCGAACTAGCGCCCGCATTGAAGTTAGGCGCATAAAAGAGTGTTCGCCCGCGGATAAAGTATTGATCCGCGCTCCAGCGCGTGCCGTCGTCGTCGGCCATCCCCTCTGGCTGTGCACTGATCCTGATGGGTTTCATCTTTCCGCGAGTTCCTGGAATCAGCTCGATGGCATTCACAAACGGCCGTTCCACATTTGGCATGAACTGCAGGTGCACCATGCCGTCTTTCTCCGGCGTTACGTCCTTGAAGGCACGGACGTCTACGGTCGCTGCCCCCCCATCGCTTACGGGATCGAAATCCCACAACACGCTCTTTCCGTTGAGTACGACTGAGAAATGGCGAGTGTTTTGTGAATCCTCCCGGCCTTTTGCGCCGCTCTTCAGGTCCGGGTCCGCAAAGTAGAGCCGCAGTTCGTACACTCCTTGCGGTACCGGGATGTTATAAGCGAACACAGATTTGTCCGGGGGTCCGTCCCCAGGGGCCGTTGCCGACTCTCGCAATGTACGAAACAAACGGGGATCGGCCACCGGCGGAAAGGGATCTTGAGGCAGAGATGTTGCAACTCCACCCTCGTAGTACCGGTCAGAGTCCCACCGCTGCCCCGAAGCGTCGATAAAGCTCGCTCCGGAGTATCCGGCTACGATACGAATCCCCCCGTCTGGAGAAAGGGCTGGGGCGGGTGTCGAAACGTTATTTGCTTCGGCGCGCGAATCGCTTGCAGCCGGTATAGAGACGGTGGCAGGAGGAGGCAACCTGGGCGCAAGTAAACGTTTCCCCGCCCAGGCGCAAAACAGCACCAACGCTACACCGCCGGTGATCCAGGCTATCCACCCCGCAGTGCCAATGCGCGGCCTCGCCGGGCCTGGCGCGGTGAGCGGCTCAGGATCCACGTCTGGGACGCGATTCTCAAATACCGGAAGATACTGACCTTTGGGAATGTCGATGATCAGCGGCTCATCTTTGCCTTCCTGCGCGAAATACTGTTCCAGCTTCCAACGCAGGAGCCGCGCTTGCGAACGGACTACGTTGTCCTCGCTCGGATTGTAGCCAGGCTGGCGGTTGAAAACATGGATGCCAATCTGCTGCTCGGTTGCCGATTCAGGCTGCTCGTTCAGGGCACATTGGCAAACGTATCCCAAAAATGCCCGGAGCCGCGGCGACTTCTCAAAGGTTCTGCTTGACTCCACCCGCCTGATCAGGTCCTCGCGGACGCCTTCGAATTCAAGCGGAGTTTCGACTCCCCGATCTACCGATGAAACTCTGTCCATTATCGCCAACCTGCGCCATCCTGCGCCATCCAAATTATCACAGCGCGCAGTACTCGTGCACTCGTCGCCGCGATCCGTGCAAACAGCGAATGGCGCAGCGCATCGCATAAACGCGGATCGAGCGAGCCTCATCGGCTCTATGGGCTCGAAAATGAATGACTTTAGCGCCGTTCCTTCACCTGTGAACCACGAGTGCCATCCCTGTGACTCACCCGCCGGCCTGCCCTACGCAGCACCGTGAAACACCTTCCTTTGCTCAGTTCGTTCCGTTATGGTTTCGCGCGGTAGTACGAGCGCCAAAAACATGGAACAGACTGAAACGGAGACCCTATGCACTCTACGAAGTTGATCCTCCCCGCCCTGCTTGCAGTAGCAGTGGGTTGCGTGGCAACAGGTGCAAATGCCCAGACGGTTAACGGCAATGGCACCGGCTCGAACAACGGTTTTTACTATTCGCTGTACAGCAGCGGCGGTTCGGCGTCAATGACGCTTGGATCGGCCGGCAATTACTCCATTAACTGGTCCGGCGTCAACGATGTCGTCGGCGGCAAAGGCTGGAATCCCGGCAGCGCCCAGGCCATCAGCTATAACGTCGGCTCCGCCAGCGGCTATAACAACATCTCCATCTACGGTTGGCTCACCAATCCGCTCGTCGAGTACTACATCACCGAGTTGGGTCAGCTCTATACGGCCGATGCTCAGTACAAGGGCAGCGTCTCGAGCGACGGCCATAACTACAGCACCTACGAGCACCAGCAGGTGAACCAGCCCTCCATCCAGGGCACCACGACCTTTGAGCAGTATCTCGACCAATGGGGCGGCGCGGGGACCGGTTCCAACAATACCGTCACAACCTCCAACCACTTCAATCACTGGAACAGCCTCGGCATGCAGGTGGGATCTTTCAACTACCAGATCCTCGGCACCGAAGCCTATAGCGGCGCCAGCGGGCAAGTGAACGCGACCGTCTGGGCTGGCAGCTCGGGCAGCGGTGGTGGCGGCGGCACAGGTGGCGGTGGTGGAACAGGTGGCGGCGGTGGAACCGGTGGCGGCGGTGGCACAGGTGGTGGCGCCACTTTGACCACAGGTACCC
>JBAWFY010000416.1:0-13184 GCA_049592335.1 Occallatibacter sp. | reverse complement strand
GTGAAGCATTATGAAGTGGCGTCGCAGCTGCTCGACGCCGGGCTCGATCTGCTCATCGAGAAGCCTCTGGCGGCGACTCTTTCTGAAGCCGACGCGCTGATTCAAAACCAGAAAAAACAAAACCAGAAAAAAATCGTTCAGGTTGGGCATCTGGAGCGTTTCAACCCCGCGGTGCTGGCCGTGGAACCTAAGCTTGTGCGACCCATGTTTTTTGAGGCGCACCGGCTGAGCGTTTTTACGCCGCGCGCGCTCGACGTGGATGTGGTGCTCGACCTCATGATCCACGATCTCGACATCGTGCTCACCTTTGCAAAATCTCCCGTACGCGAGGTGCGTGCCGTGGGCCTGCCCGTGGTCTCGCCCAAAGTGGACATTGCCAACGTGCGCGTTGAGTTCGAGTCGGGCTGCGTCGCCAACTTCACCGCGTCGCGCGTTTCCACCGAGCGCGTGCGCAAGCTGCGCTTCTTCGAACCGCAGCAGTACGTGTCGATCGACTACGCAAGGCGCGATGTGCTCGTGATTCGAATCAATGAGACGGAGGTGCCGGGCCCCAATGCGCATCTGGCCCAGGCTGCCGCCCAATTCCTCTCGACCGGCAAGCTCGATTCGTCGATCATCCAGACTCTTGTCGCATCCGGCAAGATTCCGGCCGGACTTATGATGAAAGTGCTCGCCGCCAAGAACGATCCCGAGAAGCTGAAGGAAATTGCGAAAGTCCTGGCTGGACCACTCGCCGAGACGCACGCCGAGTCGCAGGAAGGACCCGCGCCAGGCCTGAGCTTCGTGAAGCCCGACGTCACGCCGGGCGAACCGCTGAAGCTCGAACTCCAATCCTTTCTCGATTCTGTCCGCACGCGCCGCCCGCCAAAAGTGACTGCGCAGCAGGGCCGTGCAGCGCTGGAGCTGGCGCTGACGATTCAATCTCAGATGGCAACCCACGCCGAGCGCGCCGGCCTGACGGATTTCTTCAGAAGCTAACCAACCGCCACCAGCGCGACGTATCAAATTCTTTGCAATTTGCAATCTAACGTCTGCTTTTTGCTCTTGACGGGGCACGCTCCTGCCCACGAATGTGGTAGTTACTACACGCGGGAAACGAATGCTACCATTGCGTGCCAGGAGGCGAATGTGGCTCTGAGCGACTTTATCAGCAAGCAGTTTATTCGCGTCATTCAGTGGAATGAGCAGGCGGATGGCATCCTGTCGTACCGCTATCCCATGCAGGATATGGAGATCGAGAACGGCGGACAGTTGACCGTTCGCGAGTCGCAGTTGGCGCTGTTCGTGAACGAGGGCCGGATCGCGGATGTCTTCACGCCCGGCCTGCACGCGCTCACCACGCGCAACTTGCCCATCCTCACCGATCTCATGAACTGGTCGAAGGACTTCGAGTCACCGTTCAAATCGGACGTCTACTTTTTCTCCACACGGCTCGAGCTGGACCAGAAGTGGGGCACGCCCGCGCCCATCACCACGCGCGACAAGGAGTACGGCATCATTCGCCTGCGCGCCTTCGGCAACTACGCCTATCGCATCGCCGATCCGCGCAAATTCTTTACGGAAGTTACCGGTACGCGCGAGGCTGTGTTTGCCGCGGATATCGAAGGGCAGTTGCGCACCACGATCATCGCGCGGCTGACGGCCATCTTTGCCGGGAGCGAGATTTCGTTCGTGGATATGGCCGCGAACCTGGGCGCGCTTACCGAGAAAGTTGCCGCCGATCTGCGGCCGTATTTTTCTGGTCTTGGATTGGATCTCAATCAATTCGCAGTTGCCAGCGTTTCGCTGCCCGACGATCTGCAGAAGGTCATGGACCAGCGCATCGGCATGAGCATGGCCGGAGACGTGACGCGGCTGACGCAATTCGAGGCGGCCGAGTCGCTGGAAGAGGCGGCGCAGAACACTGGCGGCACGGCAGGCATGGGCGTGGGTCTGGGCGCTGGCGCGGCCATGGCACAGGCTCTCATGGGACAAGCAATGCCGGGCCAGGCTCGCGTGGCGACGGGCACAGCCGCTGCAGCGCCGGCGGCGGGTACCAAATTCTGCATCGAGTGCGGCAAGCCGGTGCCGGAGCGGGCGAAGTTCTGCCCTGACTGCGGGAAGCCGCAATGAACTGTCCATCTTGCGGAGCACCCATGCGCGTTTCGGGTGGGCTCCTGAGCCTGCGCTGCGACTATTGCAAGAACACTGTCTATACCGCTGCGGACGACGAGGGCGTGCGTCACATGGAAGAGCTCGAGGATGTGCTCTGCCCGGTGTGCGCAATTCCGCTTTGGAACGCGAGCCTGGCCAATGTCTCGATCCGCGCCTGCAAAAAATGCCGCGGCATGTTGATCGCGATGGGCGCGTTCGAAGGTTTGATCGATCAGGTGCGTGCCGAACACCCCAACGCGGAGATTCCCGTGGCCGACGACGGCAGCGACCTGAAACGCAGGCTCGAGTGTCCAGTGTGCCATCACTCCATGGAAACGCACTTCTACTACGGTGGCGGCCATGTAGTGATGGAGGATTGCGAGCGTTGCGAGCTGAACTGGCTCGATGGCGGCGAGCTTATGCGCATCGCGCACATGCCGCGGCCGGAAGAAGCAGAGGACTGGAGCCAACGCTCGCCGAGCGGCTCTGCGTGAATGCGTAAGTAATGGTGCGAATGAGAACGGACATAGCTGCCTCCTTTGATCAGGCGATGCCGAGTTCGCGGTTTACAAAGCCGACAATATACTTCCAGACGAGATAGTATGCGGCGACGCCAAAGCAGAAGCCGGACGCGATGAGCGCGTAAGGCAACGAACAGGCGTTGAACCATGTGACGCCGGTTACGCCCAGTTGCAGCACTCCGAGACAGCGGGCGACGATGGCTCCCGAGGGGAGCAGCAAGAAGGGCAAGACCGCGCCGTGCACGCCGACGGCAAGATGCGTGCGGTTATGGCTGGCCAGCCAGAGCACATTCCACAAACCCCAGATGGCTGGCACCAGCGCCATGGGAAAGATGAGGCCGCGCTCGATTGGTACAGGCACCTTGAGCACGAGCCGCACCACGATAAACATAGTGAGTATGAGGGGCAGAATGAGGGTGGTCACAAACACTCCGGCAAGATAAGCGCGAAGGTAAGGGTGGTTGTTCATTTGGGCCTCCTTTCAGCAGGTCGGTGTCAGTTCACGGTTCATAGTTCGTAGTTGACAGTTCCTGCTGTCACGGTGGCTCACAAACTACGAACTCGCCTTCAAAGGTAGTAGAGAAACACCGGGATCGTGGCCGGGAACGACGCGGCGAAGACCACGAGCCCGCCGAGCAACGCCCAGTCGAACCACGGCACGGACCATTGCATGGAGCGGGCCGGCGAAGGGTCTTTTGCAGCGGACGGGTTTTCATCGAGGCGCTGTAGCAACGCGGGCCACAGGTCGCGCTCCGGTTCCGCGTCGGCCGCAACCGGCGGCATGGCCTGTTTGAGCAATTCCTTCATCCGATTCTGTTCGTGTCGATTCATGGCCTGATCCCCTGCTGTTCCAGATCCTTTCTCAACATTCGAAGCGCGCGAAACACGCGTAGCTTCACCGCCGCGACGCTGATGCCGAGCGCCGAGGCGATTTCCTTGTGCGGTTGCTCCTCCACCACCGCGAGCACCGCCGCCGCGCGCAGATTAGGCGGCAACCGTGCAAAGGCCAGCGCGGTTTTGCGGCGAATCTCCTCCGCAATTCCCGGATCGCTCGCGGATACAGAAGGCACAGTGCCGGCCATCTCCGCCGTCAGCTCGACTTCCGGCCGCTGCGCGCGCAGCCAGTCGAGCGCCACGCGTGTAGCGATGCGCCGCGCCCAGGGCGCAAACGGCCGATCCGGGTCAAATCTGTCACACGCGCGATAAATGCGCCAGAAGGTCTCGACGGTCAGATCTTCTCCCGTCGACGCGTTACGCACCATGCGCAGAATCCAGCCATAAACCGAACGCCGATGCTCGCGGAACAGATCTTCGAAGGCGTCGAGATCACCCGCGCGGAACCGTTCGAGCACGCTCCTTTGCGCAGCGCTGGAACCCTCGGGCATCTTTCTTCCCCTTCTAACCAGGCTTACGGAAGCTTTCGCAGAAAGGTTACACGAAGGCAGCGGAGTTGGCGGTGCTAGCGGCGTTAGCGGTGCTGGAAAGACTCGTTTGACACAGGCGCAAACCGCCCTATAAAGTTGGCCCCGGAGGGAAGCGGGGAATTGCGCCGGTCGAGGCCGCGCGCGAGGGAGCTCCCTCCATCCGGGAGAGATGGGCCATGGTTCGAATGCGGTTGTTCGGGGGAGCTTTGTTGTGTTTGAGTGCGGCAGGTTCGCTTGGCGCGCAGGAGGCTGGGAAACCAGCCTATCTTGACCCGAATCTGCCGGCCGAGCAGCGCGCCGTCGATCTCGTAAAGCGCATGACGCTCCCGGAAAAAGCCAGCCAGCTCGTGAACCAATCGCGTGCCATTCCGCGGCTTGGCGTGCCGGCCTACGATTGGTGGAGCGAGGCGCTGCACGGTGTCGCAGTGCCCGGCGTCACGGAGTTCCCCGAGCCCGTCGGCCTTGCGGCCACCTTCGATCCCAAGTCCATTCATGAGATGGCGACGGTCATCGGCACGGAAGCGCGCGTGATTCATGCGCAATCGGTGGTTGCCAATGGCGACAGCGAAATCTTTCACGGCCTCGACTTCTGGGCGCCGAATGTCAACATCTTTCGCGATCCTCGCTGGGGCCGCGGCCAGGAGACCTACGGCGAAGACCCGTTCCTCACCGCGCGCATGGGCGTCGCCTTCGTCACCGGCATGCAGGGCGACGATCCGCATTACTATCGCGTGATTTCGACGCCCAAGCATTACGACGTCCACTCGGGACCGGAGTCCACGCGCCACGTGGCCGACGTTGCGGTGAGCAAGCACGACGAGCTCGACACTTATCTGCCGGCATTTCGCGCCGCGGTCACCGAGGGCAAGGCCGGCAGCGTGATGTGCGCCTACAACGACGTCAACGGACAGCCGGCCTGCGCCAACGAATTTCTTCTCGATGACCAGCTGCGCGGCAAATGGAATTTCCAGGGTTACGTGGTCTCCGATTGCGGCGCCGTGCGCGACATCTTCGAGAACCATCACTTTGAGCCTACGCAGGCCCAGGCCTCAGCCGTGAGCCTCACGCGCGGCATGGACAACGAGTGCATCGATTTCCGTGCCAAGGTGACCGACGACCACGATTACCGCCCCTATCTCGACGCCGTGACAGCTGGCTACCTGAAAGAGAGTGCGATCGACACCGCGGTGGTGCGGCTGTTTACCGCGCGCATCAAGCTCGGCCTCTTCGACCCGCCGCAGATGGTTCCGTACACCAAGATTTCCCCGAGCGAGCTCTCGAGCCCCGAGCATCGCGGGCTGGCGCTTAAGCTGGCGAATGAATCGCTGGTGCTTCTAAAGAATGACGGTACGCTGCCGCTCAAAGCCACTGGCCAAAAGATCCTCGTCGTCGGCCCTCTCGCAGAGCAGACGCGCATGCTGCTCGGCAACTATAACGGCATTCCCACGCACACGGTTTCGATACTCGAAGGCATGAAGCAGGAGTTCGGCGATGGCATCGCTTACATCGAGGGCACCGGTTTCCTGAGCAAACACACGAAGCCTGTGCCAAACGCGCTCTTCTCGATCGACGGAAAACCGGGCGTCAAAGCTACCTATCTGAAGAAGAACATCGTGAGCTTCTACGTCGAGCGCGTCAAAGACACGGCCGCTCTGGCTACACGCACCGAGCCGGGAATCGACATTGCCGCGAAGCCGCTGCCGCCCGCCGCAGCCAGCGTGGATCCGCTCACCGTGCGCTGGGAGACGACGTTCACGCCTACGGAGACCGGCGACTACAATCTTGGCGTCGAGACGGACGGATTCTTCCGCGTGTTTCTCGATGGCAAGCCTGTGACCATGGCGAATTATCCGCACGGCGTGGAAGTCGTGACCGGAAAGACGCATCTCGACGCCGGCAAGCCGTATCCGCTCGAAGTCGATTTTCAAAGAACTGCGAACACCACTCCGCACCTGAAGCTAGTGTGGAGCAAGATCGACCGCAACGTCGACCCGGCGGTGACCGCCGCGGCGCAGAAGGCAGATGTCGTTGTCGCCGTTGTTGGCATCACCAGCGAGCTTGAGGGCGAGGAGATGAACGTGCAGGAGCCAGGCTTCAAGGGCGGCGACCGCACCAGCCTCGACCTGCCGGAGCCCGAGGAGAAACTGCTGGAGACGCTCGCGGCCACAGGCAAGCCCCTCGTCGTGGTGCTCACCAACGGGAGTGCCCTCGCCGTCAACTGGGCCAACGCGCACGCCAATGCGATTCTCGACGCGTGGTATCCCGGCGAGGAGGGTGGAACCGCGGTGGCGCAAACGCTCTCCGGCAAAAATAATCCCGCCGGACGCCTCCCCGTGACGTTCTACAAGAGCGTAGACCAGCTGCCGCCCTTCGACGACTACGCGATGAAGGGCCGCACGTACCGCTACTTCACGGGAACGCCCCTCTATCCCTTCGGTTACGGCCTCAGCTACACGAAGTTCGCCTACAGTAATCTCAAGGTGCCCGCAGCCGCGGTGGATGCGGGCCAGTCGGTAGTGGTTGAGGCAACCGTGACCAACACAGGCGCGAGCGCCGGCGACGAAGTGGCCGAGCTTTACCTCAATTTCCCGTCCGTGCCCGGCGCGCCGCTGCGCGCGCTGCGCGGATTCGCCCGCGTACATCTGGAACCGGGCGCTTCGCAGACAGTTCACTTCGAACTGAAGCCGCGCGACCTGAGCATGGTCACCGAAGCCGGCGAGCCGATCGTTGCCGAGGGCGCGTACAAAGTGACAGTCGGCGGCGGCCAGCCGAACAGCGGTACGCCCGCAGTCGCGGGAACTTTCAACGTGAAAGGCGCGCTCACACTTCCGGAGTAAGTGACTCGAAAAAAGCAAGATGCGGCGCTCGCCCACGGGCGGGCGCGCCTTTTGAGCCAAATCTTGTCAAGTCCCTCCGGAGAAGCCGTCCCACATTCGCGATGCCAGCCGTCTCACCCTTAGTAAATCCTTATTTTTCAAGGTGATTCACGTTCGGCCCCAGAAATCGCCGCTCCTCGTGCCAATCTACGAAGGACTCGCCTTCCACACTCCTTTGGGTGGCCGGGTTTAGACTTGACTGTAATCCGGCATTAACTTCCTCAGCGCCGGATAAACAACCGAGAAAGCGCGGTTGTTGAGGTTTTATGGACGTCAATTTTGCCGGCCCATCTTCCATCCCACAAATTCCATCTCTATTCCATTTCAAAAAAGCAGCCGTTGCTGCGTTTCCATTCGGGAGGCCCAGACGGTTCCGGAATTCCTCCGGCCGCACTGGAGATTTCTGATGGCCGACCTCGCAACGGTAGTTCATGCGATTCCGAGCACTCGGTCCCGGCCCGCATCGCAACCCCAATCGCAACTTGACCGGCGGTTCAACAACCGCCGCAGCCGCACTGGGGCGTGGGTCTTCGCGTTCGCTCTCGCCGTCGGCCTCGCATACATCGGCATTCACGTCGCTCACGATCTGGGCAGCGTGACGGCGAGCGGCACGGGGGCGTATCTGCTATTGGGCCTCGCGCTTACTATCGCTCTCGGTTTCGAATTCGTGAACGGCTTTCACGATACCGCGAATGCCGTGGCCACTGTCATCTACACCAACTCTCTGCCGCCGCAGATTGCCGTGGTCTTGTCTGGTTTGTGTAACCTCGCGGGAGTCCTGCTTTCCTCGGGCACCGTTGCTTTTGCGGTCATCACGCTCTTGCCCGTGGAGCTGATTCTGAAGGTCAGCTCCGGCACCGGCTTCGCCATGGTCTTTGCATTGCTCATCGCTGCCATTCTGTGGAATCTGGGCACTTGGTGGTTCGGTCTTCCCGCTTCCAGTTCGCACACCATGGTGGGTTCCATCATCGGCGTCGGTCTCGCCAGCCAGCTGATGAACCTGCACGGCAGCACCTCGGGTCTGGACTGGAGCCAGGTCGTCAAGGTACTCGAAGCCCTGCTGATCTCGCCGCTGCTCGGCTTTGCGCTCGCCGCGATTCTGCTTCTAATCTCCAAACGCCTCTTCCGTTTCCCTGCTTTCTATGAAGCGCCCAAAGGCAATGAACCGCCGCCCTGGCCGATTCGCGCGCTGATGATCGGTACCTGCACCGGCGTCAGCTTCTTCCACGGATCGAACGACGGGCAAAAGGGCATGGGCCTCATCATGCTGATTCTTATCGGCACGGTGCCCACGGCCTACGCGCTCAACCACGACGTGACTCAGGCCGAAGTGCAGAGCTTCATCACGGTATCCATGCAGGCGGGCCGCATCCTTGATCGCCACATCCCGCCGGAAACGCCCGATCCCGATCCGCGTACCGAAGTCACGAAATATATTGAGACCCGGCAGTTGAAACCAACCACGATGCTCGCATTAAGTCAGCTTGTCGGCGAAGTCAACCGCGAAGTTTCCCCATACAAAACCATCCAGGCCATTCCAGCCCAGGCGCAGTCCACGATCCGCAACGACATGTACCTGGCAAGCAGAGCCCTGAAGATCATGGATCCGGCGCATGACCCCGCCTACACCGCCGACGAGCGTGCCGCGCTCAAGAACTACCAGGGCCGCCTAGAAAAGGCCACCAAGTTCATCCCCGATTGGGTCAAGGTAGCCGTCGCGCTCGCGTTGGGCCTCGGCACGATGGTGGGCTGGAAGCGCATCGTGGTCACGGTGGGCGAGCGCATCGGCAAGGAGCAGATGACCTACGCTCAGGGCGCGAGCGCGGGGCTGATCACCATGGCCACCATCTTCGCCGCCGATGCCTGGAGCCTGCCGGTTTCGACCACGCACATCCTCAGTTCCGGCGTTGCGGGCACCATGGCCGCCAACGGCAGCGGCCTGCGCCTCTCCACCGTGCGCAACATCGCCGCAGGATGGGTCTTCACGCTTCCGGCTGCGGCGCTGCTCTCCGGATCGCTCTATCTGCTCTTCCACGCCATCTTCTAACGCCATCGAATCCAGCGCATCAGCAGCCGCCTGCTGCGCAGATATTCAACCCCCATTCACCTCCCATTCACACGGCTTCGATATCTCTGAGGGGTTCGGAGATTGCCGCCTCCAGCCGCTCCGGACGAAATCCCACATCTGCTCCGGAGTTTCCCCGATGGCCGATCTTGCGACAACGGTAGAAGCCCTTCCTGCGGGCACGTCTTTACTTGACCGAAAAATGAAGAAATCCTCCGCCTGGTTCAGCGGCGGAGTTATCCTGATCGCTCTCCTGGGCGGTCTCGGCTATATCGGCGTCCACGTCGCGCAGGACATGAGCAACGTGACGATCACCAGCGTGTGGCCTTATGCTCTGCTGGGCCTGGCGCTCACCATCGCGCTCGGTTTCGAGTTCGTGAACGGTTTTCACGACACCGCGAACGCCGTGGCCACGGTCATCTACACGCACTCGCTCGATCCCAATATCGCCGTGGTCTGGTCGGGCCTGTGCAATCTGGCCGGCGTGCTCACGTCCTCCGGCGCGGTCGCCTTCAGCGTCATCACGCTGCTGCCGGTCGAATTGATTTTGAAGGTCAGCGCCGGCGCGGGCTTCGCCATGGTCTTTGCGCTCCTCATCGCCGCCATCCTCTGGAACCTGGCTACGTGGTGGTTCGGCCTCCCCGCGTCCAGCTCGCACACCATGATCGGCTCCATCATCGGCGTCGGCGTGGCCAATCAGCTCATGTCCGCCTCCTCCGGCACTTCGGGCGTCGATTGGGGGCAGGCCGGCAATGTCTTCCGCGTGCTGCTGATCTCGCCGATTATCGGATTCACCGCCGCGGCCCTGTTGTTCCTGCTTTCGAAGGCCGTCATCAAGTATCCCGCGCTCTACGAAGCGCCCAAAGACAACACACCTCCACCGTGGCCCATCCGCCTGCTGCTGATCCTCACTTGCTCGGGTGTCAGCTACTCGCACGGCTCGAACGACGGGCAAAAGGGCATGGGCCTCATCATGCTGATCCTCATCGGCACGGTGCCCACGGCCTACGCGCTTAACCATGCCGTGCCCGCCAGCGGCGTGCAGACATTTGTCGCGGCCTCGCAGCAGGCCGGCCAGATCATCGATAAGCATGTGCAGCAGAACGCCATTCTCGGGCCCGACGCGCGCGCTGAGGTTACGCAGTTTGTCGCCACCAAGCAGTTGCAACCCGACACCATGATCGCGCTGCGCGAGCTGATCAACGATCTGAGCAACGAAGTGGCCCTCTACAAGGAGTACAAAGCGGTCCCGGCCAACCAGCAGACCAACGTGCGCAACGATATGTACGTGGTCAGCGAAGCCATTCGCCTCATGGGCAAGAATCACGTCGGCAACTTCTCGCCTGCCGAAACCAAAGCCCTCAACAATTACAAATCGCAAATCGACAAGGCCACCAAGTTCATCCCCTCGTGGGTCAAGGTGGCCGTGGCGCTGGCGCTCGGACTGGGCACCATGGTGGGCTGGAAGCGCATCGTGGTCACGGTCGGCGAAAAGATCGGCAAAGAGCACCTGACCTATGCTCAGGGCGCCTGCGCGGAACTGGTTGCGATGGCGACCATCTCGGCCGCGGATAACTTCGGCCTGCCGGTCTCCACAACGCATGTGCTCAGCTCGGGCGTGGCGGGAACCATGGCTGCCAATAAGAGCGGCCTGCATATCTCGACCATCCGCAACATCGCCATGGCGTGGGTCTTCACGCTGCCGGCCGCAGCCCTTCTGTCCGGCAGCCTCTTCTTCCTGTTGCGGCACCTGATGGAATAAGCAAGCTACCGGCTAACCAGCCGGGTACAGAGAAGCGTCCGGCTGCGGCCGGCGCTTTTTTGTGCCAACCATTGTCTCTTCTTGGATCCGCAGTCCATCTCTTCCCAGACCGGCGGTCCCTCTGCGTGCGTGGAATGCATTTGCCTCGCCGTGGAACCGGATGAGCAGTTTGTCCGTATCAGGACTGATAATGGAATGCAGCCTTTCTGTTTAAGTAAGTTCCTTGCGGGCTCCCGGGTTTTCCAATCTCTCTCCAATCAGGTAAGGACAAATGAATAAGCGATCGTCGAGAACTGTCTTAGCCGGAGCAGTCTTGCTCCTGGCTCTTATGGCTGTGCTTGCCGACGGGGCTGTTCGCCGCGAATCCGTCACCGTCGATGAAGTGGCTCATATCGGGGCCGGCGTGAGCTGTTTGCAAAAGCTCGATATGCGCATGAACGAAGAACACCCTCCGCTGGCCAAGGCCCTGGCAGCGCTGCCGCTCGTCGTGCGCGGCGTACGCGCCGATTATTCCAGCCCATCGTGGACGTTCAGCGGCAGCGGATTCTTTAAGCAGGTTCTGGGCGAATGGGTCTTTGGCGACTGGCTGATCTCTCGCTGGAATGAGCCTCTGTCGACGGTCTTCTGGGCACGCCAGCCGATGCTGTTGCTGACCCTGCTCATGGGCCTCGTTCTGTTTCTCTACGGCTCGCGCCTGGGCGACGAGTGGGGCGGATTGCTGTGCCTTTGCGTGTATGCCACCATGCCGGTCATGCTCGCGTTCGGCCCGCTGGTTCTCACAGACATCGCCATCACGCTCTTCGCAGTGCTCACGATGTGGACCTTCGCCAATATGTGGAAGTCCCCCTCGCGCCGGACGATTCTGTGGTTCGGCCTCGCCTTTGGCGGGGCGTTGCTTTCCAAGTTTTCTTCGGGGCTGCTCTTCTTCTGTTTCCCTGCATTCATTCTCAGCCTTCGTGTCTATCCCTCACCGCAACTGCCCGCGGACAAGGCAGAGCGTCGCAAATGGCGCCGTCTGCGCTGGTGGAGTCTCACCAAGGGCGTCTTCGTCGCTGCGCTCGTTGTCTATGCCGTCTACTTTGTTCTCTCGTGGAATGAGCCGACCGATTCCTTGAAAATTATCGGACACAACATGGCATCGCTGTTTCTTCGCAGACTGCTGATGCCGCCGTGGATCTACCTGCGCGGCCTGGCGCTTTTCGTTCTTATCGGGAAACCGCCTGCTTTCATCCTTGGGCACAGCTACCCGCACGGTGTGTGGTTTTATTTTCCGCTTCTGTTCCTGCTAAAATCTTCGCTGGCATTCCTTCTCTTACTTCTTCTGGCTCTGATCGTGGGCCTGGTTGCCAAGTATGGTCCGCAACGCCTGTCCGTGATCCCTAAAGGAATGGAGTTGCATTGGCGGGCCGTTTGGGTCTTCCTCGTGATCTTCACCGGCGCGTGCATTCTCAGCCCGGACCAGTTCACAATTCGTCACTTTTCTATCTCGATAGCGCTGCTGATTCTCCTGCTGGCGCCACTGCCGCGCGCGCTGAGGCAACTGCAGAGTGCAGGCTGGGCTCGGTCGCGCGCCGGCGTTTGGCTCATCGTCGCGCTGGCGCTCGCGTCGATTGTGACCGCCGTTCGCGCCTACCCATACTATCTTCCGTTTCTGAATTCGTTGAGCGCCGGCCGTCCGGCCTATGATCTCGTAGCCGACTCCAACCTCGACTGGAACCAGGGGCTTCTCGATACTGAGGATTTCGTGCGCCAGCGCGGTTTGACTCGCGTGCTGGTCGATGCCTACGGGTTTTCCGATTCCACAATGTACGTTCCGCAAGCGCAATTCTGGAATTGTCAGCAGGCGACTCCGCAGGATGGCGGCCAGTGGGCCATTGTATCCGCGGATTTCATTGAGGAAAGTCACAACTGCATCTGGCTGCTCGGATATCCTCATCAAGCTTTGGCGGGCGGAAGCATGTATGCCGTCCAACTCCCGCCCGTAATTCCCGCGGCGGGAACTCCGGGCGGTCCGCCGCTGCCGGAGAATTACCACAGGTTCGCCAACACTCCTTATCCAGGGGACATTCGCCTGATGTGGCTCACCTGTATCCGCGATCCAAACCAGCTCCAGCCGACCTGGGACCAAATGACGGCGAGCTTCCAGGAGACGATGAAGAAACAGAAGGAAGCAAAGGCCAGAAAATAGAATCGCGAAAAAGCGCTGATTCCACTCGCGGTTTGCAGAGAATAATCTGGAACTTGTGCGAGAGAGCTTGTCTCGCCTGCTATCTTCCTGCAAATCGGAGGGAGCAGGGGCCTTCAGGCCCCTCAAGCAGATGTCTGGTCTTCTGGGCGGCTTTAGCCGTGGGCCGCTTTTATTTCTTCGCGCTTTTGCGCTTGGCGGCCTTCGGTGCAGCGCTT
>JBAWFY010000415.1:0-3649 GCA_049592335.1 Occallatibacter sp. | reverse complement strand
CTTGTGCACGGCACTCTCGCCCAGCTCGGGATAGGCCGAGTGGCCCATCTTGCCCGTGGCGCGAAACACCGCGCGCAGTGCTCCCTTGGATGCCAGCGCGAGCCTGTTATCCGTAGGCTCGCCGTTAATCAGATAGCGGCTGCCCTTTGCGTTAAGGTTCGCGACCTTCGCGCCCGCCGAATCGCGCTCTTCGCCTGAGACGAATAAAACCCCAATCCGAAACCCAGCCGCGCGCAACGATTCGGCGGCGGCAATCTGCGCCGCGATGATGCCCTTGGCATCGCAAACACCGCGACCGTAGAGGAAATCCGCGTCCTCGCTGAACGGGATATAAGGAGGAACCGTGTCCATGTGCGTCGAAAACACCAGATCCGGCGTGCGTCCTTTCGGTCCGCCATACACATTCCAGCGCGGCCCGGCATTCGTACTCTCTTCGGGCTGCGGCACAGGAGTCTTTTCCACATCCCAACCCCTCCCAGCCAGAAATTCGGTCAGGAAATCGCCGGCCGCGGCCTCGTGATAGGTCGTCGATTCGATCTCACATAACTGGCGTGTCAGCCCGATCGGGTCAAGACGCGTCAGCCCGTTCGGGCCAGGAATCGATGGATCTTTCGTCATGATGTTTTCAGGATATCGCACGGAGCTTTTGTATTTTCCAAATCCCCCTTCAGCAGGATTGACTCTTCATTCCACATCGTTCATCGTCTCGATCAGCGTAAAATGGAGGGTGGCATGACCGCATCGATCGCATCCGCCCAGACGAGTCCCCAAAAGGGCGGCCCAGTTCTCGAGGCTTCACAAAGCGCAATCTCCTCCGAGGGAGACTGTCGCTGTCGTGCGAACAATCTTACCGAACCGATCCTCTGCGATTCCCAATCCATGCGGCAGAACTCTCATCCGGCCGCGGTGCGCTCGATCGAAATTGCCGGCCCCGCCGGAAAGCTTGAAGCGGTTCTAAACCCGGGTGCCGCCGATGCGCGTTTCGCTGCGTTGGTTTCGCATCCTCACCCGCTCGGCGGGGGAAACCTGCACAACAAGGTTGTTTATCACGCGATGAAGGTGCTCAACGCTCCTGAGTGGGGGTTGGGCTGTCCTGTGTTGCGCTTCAACTTTCGCGGCACGGGCCTGAGCGAAGGCACGCATGACGGCCAGGCCGAGAGCGGCGACGTGCTGGCCGGCATGGATTGGCTGGAGCGCGAGTTCGGGCTCCCGCTTATTGTTGCGGGATTCAGTTTCGGTGCAGCCATAGCGCTGCGAGCCTGCGCTTCCGCTGCAGCCCAACGCGATGTGCGCGCTCTCGTTGCGCTGGGATTGCCCACGGTGGCTTCCGGGCACCATTACAACTATGCCTCCCTCAAGGATCTCGCCGCGCCAAAGCTCTTCCTGAGCGGTGATCGCGATGCCTTTGCCCCGGTTGAGCAACTCGCGGAAGTGTTTGCCTCGGCGTCCGAGCCGAAGCGCCTCATGTATATTGACGGCGCCGATCATTTCTTCACCGGCCGGATCGAACCGATGCAGCGCGCGCTCGCGGGCTGGTTGAAGGAGCAACTGCCATGACGCCCGCCAGCGAAATCGCACTGGAATCGCTGCACACCGCGGCCACAGCCATTTTTACCGGCGCGCTCAAAGCCTGCGACATCGCATCGGCCTTCGATCGCCGTCTGCAGTTCGACGATCGCTTTCTCTATCGTCTTCTTCCCGACGGCAGCGGGCCGGATACGATCGATCTCTCGGCGTACAGGCGCGTCTACGTAATCGCGCTCGGCAAAGCGGCAGGCCCCATGCTCGAAACCCTGCTGGATCGCATGAAGCGCCGCAAAGGTCTGCGCGGCATCTGTGCCTCCAACCAGTTGCCCACGAAGCGCAACTGGCGCATCCGTTACTTCGAGGGTGGCCATCCGTTGCCCAACGAAGACTCCTTTGCCGCGGCGCGTGCGGCGCTAGCTCTTTTGCGCAAGGCACGCAAAGATACCGTCGTCTTCTTCCTCATCTCCGGCGGCGGCTCCGCCATGTTCGATCTGCCCCTCGATGCGCACATCACGCTCGAGGAAACCATCGAGTTCAACCGATTGCTTCTGGCCTCGGGCGCGCCGATTCATGAGATCAACATCCTGCGCAAGCATTTCTCGGCTGTGAAAGGCGGCCGCTTGGCCATGGCCGCGCCGGAAGCTGTCAAGATCAGTCTGCTGCTGCCCGATGTGCCGCTGCGCACGCTGGACGCGCTGTCCTCGGGGCCCACATCTCCGGACCATTCCACCGTGGCCGATGTGCGCGCGCTGATTGCCAAGTACGATCTCGCGGAAAAGCTTCCCGCCTCGATTCGCCGCCTCTTTGAGCGCGAGGATTTTCCCGAATCTCCTGGCAACAAGTCCTGGCGTCCGCCTTTCCTGCCCAAACTGCCGCGAGCCGATGGGGCGCATCCCCGCAAGGTCACTTTGGCCAAAAACATGAGCGGCGAGCACCCGGCATTCCAGGACTCGGTTTACGAAATTCTCCTTTCCAGTCACGACCTGGTGGAAGGCGCGCGGACGCTGGCCCGCAAAGCGGGTTACCACGTGATCGTCGACAATGGGTGCGACAACTGGGACTATGCCGAGGCGGCGCGCTACCTGCTCGATCGTTTCCACGCTTATCGCGCCAGGCACGAACGCCTGTGCTTGATCTCGGTGGGCGAAGTAACCGTTGCTCTCGGTCGCACGCCGGGCGCGGGCGGCCGCAATCAGCAGTTTGCCCTCGCCTGCGCTCTCGATCTCGCCCAGTTTAGCGGCGCACGTCTTTCCGTCTTCAGCGCCGGTTCCGACGGCATCGACGGCAACACCCGCGCAGCCGGCGCCATTGCCGATCCCACCACCGTGGCCCGCGCCCAGGCCTTCGGCTTCGATCCCGTAAAGTCGCTCGCCGAGTTCAATGCTTGTCCGCTTTTTACAGCCATCGGCGACTCCGTAGTCACGGGCCCCACTGGTCATAACCTGCGCGACCTGCGCCTGCTCATCGCGGAACAGTCCTGATCGGTCACGTCCAATTAGTTCCGCCGACCGGCAGCGTGCCGCCTGCTGACTCACTGGCCCTCTGAGCTGCTAAATCGCTTTGCTCCAGTGGAAAACTTCCATCATTTTTTCTGAGCGCGCGCCAATTCCCTGCAGTACGATGGGGGGATGCCCCGCAAACCGGCCAGTAAGGTTGCCGGGAAACTTCCCGACATTCGCGCCGTCGCCGCCGTGGCCAAGGTCTCTATCGCCACGGTGTCGCGCACCATGAACGGCTCTTTGCTGGTCAGCGACCGCCTGAAGAAACGCGTCTGGCAAGCCGTCAAGCAACTCAACTATCTGCCCAACACTCACGCGCGCACTCTTGTCTCCGGCCGCAGCCGCCTGCTGGGAATCATCGTTGAAAACATCACCAATCCTTTTTTTCCTGAGCTGATTCAAAGTTTCGAAGAGATCGCCGTGGCGCGCGGGTACGAAATCCTTGTCAGCTCCACCAACAGCGATCCAGCCGTCCTCGCCCGCTGCGCACGCCGCATGCTGGAGCGCAAAGTCGATGGCGTGGCCGTGATGACCTTCGGCGAAGAGGAACCCGTGCTCGATCAGCTCGTGCACCGCGGCGTTCCCATCGTGCTCGCCGAGTTCAGGCTCGACGATCCCAAGGC
>JBAWFY010000414.1:0-5752 GCA_049592335.1 Occallatibacter sp. | reverse complement strand
CTTTCGAGTCTTGTGCGGCCCTGGTACTGGCCCGCACTCCTCCGGATGGGCGACAATAGTAGAAAGGCTTCCCAAAGCATCGCGGCGTTGTTCCGCGATTTTCTTGTCGAGCAGTCTCGCGATGCGTGAGGTCGAGCCAAAAAATCGTATGGCTACCCAAATCTCCAACCTCAGATTTTGCGTCGACGACAAAATCCCCTCCACCATGCGTGCCGTGGTCTATCGCGGCATCGACGACATGCGCCTCGAAACCGTCCCTGTTCCCGAGATCGGCCCGGGCGAGTTGCTGATCAAAATCGCCACCTGTGGCATCTGCGGCACCGATCTCAAGAAGATTCACAAAGGATCGCACTCCGCGCCGCGCATCTTCGGCCACGAGATGGCCGGAGTGGTCGCCAAGGTTGGCGCGGACGTCACCAACTTTGCCGTGGGTGATCGCGTGATGAGCTTTCATCACGTCCCCTGCGGCAAGTGCTATTACTGCCGCAAGCAAACTCCGGCGCAGTGCCCTCTCTATAAGCAGACCGGCGCGACCGCGGGCTTCGAGCCTTCGGGCGGCGGCTTTGCCGAGTACATTCGCGTGATGGATTTCGTGGTGGCGAACGGTGGAGTCGTGCGCATCCCCGACGGCGTGCCGTTTGAGCAGGCCGCCTTTGTCGAGCCGGTGAATACGGTGCTGAAGGGCGTCAAGCTGCTCCATCTTGCCACAGACGATACGGTGCTGGTAATCGGCCAGGGCCCAATCGGGCTGATGCACGCCGCCCTTGCCGCCCGCACCGGGGCACGGGTACTCACCTCCGATCTGTTTGCCGAGCGCCATGCGATTGCCGCCCGCTTCGGCCTCAAGAATCCGATCTACGCGGACAAGGAAGATGTGGTGAAGCGCGTATTCGCTGAGACTGAAGGCCGCGGCGTAGATGCGGTGATCCTGGCGGTCGGTGGCAACGCGCTCATCCGCACCGCCATGGACGCTGTGCGCCCCGGCGGCAAAGTGATGCTCTTTGCCCAGACGCAGCACGGCGAGGCCGCGTTCGATCCGGCGGCGGTTTGCGTGGATGAAAAGACCCTCATCGGCTCATACTCTTCTTCGTTCACGATTCTCGATGAGGTGACCGATGCGGTGTTCGGTGGCTATCGCAACGGCTTCGATCTTACGCAGCTTATCTCGCACCGTTTCCCGTTTGAAGACGCAGTGAAGGCCATTGACATTGCATCCAATCCTCAGCCGGACTCGATGAAGATTATGATGGAACCTGTGCCTGGCGCCGGCCGAGAGTAGGGAGCACGATGGCGAACACGGTCAAAGACGCGATCCTCCGCGGCCGCAAGACGGTCGAGAATGTCGTCGAGGAAGGCCGCAAAAAAGTCGAAGGCGTCGTCGAGGGCGGCCTCGATACCGTCGAGACCGTGGTCGAAGTCGGACTGAACACCGTTGAGACGGTCGTCGTCAAAGGCCGTCGCAAGGTCGAGTCCGCAGTCAGCCTGGGCCGCCGAACCGTCGAGAGTGCGCTCTACGGGCGCAGCACCATGCAGGCCGCAGTTCTCCACGGCCGCCAGGATGTCCGCATCGAGCAGGTTCCCATTCCCAAAGCCGCGGCGGGCGAACTCATCGTCAATGTGGGCGCAGCACTCACCTGCGGAACCGACCTCAAAGTTTTTCGCCGCGGCTATCACGCGCGCATGATCGTGCCCCCCGCGCTCTTCGGGCATGAGCTGGCAGGAACGGTTGTCGAGGCCGGCGAAGGCGTCGAGGATTTCGCGCCCGGCGACCGCGTCGTGGCGCTCAATTCAGCGCCCTGCGGCAAATGCTATTTCTGCTCGCGCGGCCAGGAAAATCTTTGCGACGACTTGCTCTTCAATAACGGCGCGTATGCGGAATTCATTCGCATTCCCGACCGCATCGTAACCAAAAACACGCTCCGTGTCCCGGCCAATGTGCCGCTCGAGCATGCGGCGCTGACCGAGCCGCTGGCATGCGCCGTCCACGGATTCGAGGATTCCGAGCCGCGACAGGGTGACGTCGTGGCCGTCATCGGCGGCGGCCCTCTCGGGCTGATGATTCTGCACGTGGCTGCGCTCGCTGGATACGAAACCATCGCGCTCGTGAGGCACGATGGGCAGGCCGAAGCCGCGCAGCAACTGGGCGCTACGCACGTGGTGCAGAGTGCGTCAGTCCGCAAGGCCATCCAGGACACGCGCGCGCTCACTCCAAACGGTCGCGGAGTGGATGTTGCCATTGAAGCCGTCGGCGTGCCCGAAGCGTGGCAGGAAGCGGTGGAGCTGGTGCGCAAGGGCGGCACGGTGAACTTCTTCGGCGGCTGTGCAAAAAATACGCATGTCTCGCTCGATACCAATCGCCTTCACTATAGCGATATCACGCTGCGTGCAACTTTCCATCACACGCCGGCCATCTGCCGTAAGGCACTCGCATTGATTGCCAGCGGCCGTTTCCAGGCAGGCGCCTTCATCACCGGCCGCGCTCATCTCTACGAGCTCAACCGCGTCTTCGAGAAGCTGATGAACCGCTCCAGCGAGAGCGAGATCAAGACCGCCATCGTGCCCTAGATTCGTGCCGGTCAGATGGCCATCGCAGCCGAACGAGCACCGTTTTTCCCCATCCATCGATGAAATAATAGCGATGAGGCCATGGTTCCATGACAGCCAGCGTCCAGCCGACGACCGACGAACTTCTCGCCCGCGGATGGGCCGCACTTCCGGCTGCCTATCGCATCCCAGAGGCCGCGCCGACGCTCGAAGAAGCCCTCGCGTATTGCCGTCGCCTGGCCGAGACGCACTACGAGAACTTCCACGTCGCCACGTGGTTTTTGCCTGCAGCGCTGCGGCCGCACTTCCATTCCATCTATGCTTACTGCCGCATCTCCGACGATCTGGGCGATGAGGTTGGCGACCGCTCCGCGGCTTTAGCCCTCCTGAACCAGTGGGGCAACGAGCTCGATGCCTGCTACGAAGGCCGCGCGCGGCATCCGGTTTTTGTCGCGTTGGCCGAGACCATTCGCGCCTGCCAAATCCCCAAAGAGCCGTTTGCCGATCTGCTCGTCGCCTTTCGCCAGGATCAAACCGTCGCGCGCTACGCCACGATGGACGAGGTGCTGGCCTATTGCCACTATTCGGCCAACCCCGTGGGCCGCCTGGTGCTCTACGCCTGCGGCGAGGTCAGCGAAGAGAATTTCCGACTCTCCGATGCAACCTGCGCAGCGCTGCAACTGGCCAACTTCTGGCAGGACGTGCGCGCCGACTTCGCCAAGGGCCGGGTCTACTTGCCGCAGGACGATATGCGGCGTTTTGGCGTGAGCGACGAAACCATCGCGCGCGGGGTAGCCACGCCGGAGTTCCGCGCTCTGTTGCGTTACGAAGTGGACTACGCGCACGGCCTATTTGAGCGCGGCCTGCCGCTCATCGGGCGCGTCAATCGTGACCTCGCGCTCGATCTCGATCTCTTCAGCCGCGGTGGGATCGAGATTCTGCGCGCCATCGAACGTTGCGACTGCGACGTGCTGAGCGCGCGGCCGGCAATTTCGAAGCGCACCAAGCTCGCGCTCGCCCTGCGCGCACTGGGCGGCAAAATGCTGCCATTCTGGCGGCTCGGGACAGGAAAGGCTGCTTGACGTCGACGGTTCCATCCAATGATCTGGCGCGCGCCTACGCCGTATGCCGGGCCATCGCAAAGCGCGAAGCCAAGAACTTTTATTACGCTTTCCTTGCTCTGCCCATAGAGCGCCGTAACGCCATCTGCGCCATTTACGCGTTCATGCGCCAGGCCGACGACCTTTCCGACGATGAGCATCTGCCGCACGATGAGCGCCGCCGCAACCTGAACTCCTGGCTTGCCGCGTGGCACGCATCCGCTGCCGGCGGCGTGACCCTCGATCCCGTCTTCCTCGCCGTGCGCGACGCCACGCGGCGCTTCGCCATTCCGCTTGAGCTGCTTGACGAACTGGTCGATGGCGTGGCCATGGATCTCGACCGCTCACCCACGGGCGAGCCCGACACTTACGCCACCTTCGATGATTTGTATCGCTATTGTTATCTCGTCGCTTCGGTCGTGGGCCTGGTCTGCATCCGCATCTTCGGATCGAGCGATGAGCGTGCCGGGAAACTTGCCGAGGAAACCGGCATCGCCTTTCAGCTCACCAACATTCTGCGCGACGTGAGCGAGGACGCTTCACGAAACCGCGTATATCTGCCGCTCGAAGAACTCACTGCGCACCGGGTTACGCTCGATTCCCTGCTCCATCGCAAGCCGTCCGACCCTCCTACCTTCTCGGAACGCGCATTGCTCGATTCCATTGCGCGGCGCGCCGAGCAGTACTACCGCTCGGCCGATGAACTGCTGCCGCTCATTCATCGCGAAAGCCGCCCGGCGCTCTGGGTGTTGGTTTCCATCTACCACGCTCTGCTCAAACGCATCGAGCGCGCCGACTACGATGTCTTCACGCGCCGCATCAGTGTGCCAACCGCGCAAAAGCTCGCAATTTTACTCGTCGGCTTGGCCCGCATGGCCTGGGCGCGCGTCTCCGGCTAGCGCTCAGGACGCTTACATCCATCCATGAGGTAACCTGTTCCGGGAGAGTCTTCATGCGATTTTTCCGCATTGTCTGCGTTCTGACGCTTTCGCTTTTCGCTGCGCCGCTTCGATCGAACCCGCAGGCCATCCGCTTCAACTCCGCGCTGCCTCTCACGCATGTCGACAACGGCGCCAACTCTCAGTGGGCGCAGAATCGGCATTACCTCGTTCTCGTTTCGCTCGATGGCTTCCGCTGGGACTATGCCAGGCGCGACAACGCGACACATCTGCTCGCAATCGGCAAGGCGGGCGTGTGGGCATCCGAAGGCATGATGCCGAGCTATCCCTCGCTCACGTTTCCCAATCACTACACGATGGTGACCGGGCTCTACCCCGAGCATCATGGAATCGTGGCCAACAGCTTTCTCGATCCGGCGCGCGGCGAGCGTTATTCGATGTCTGACCCGCAGTCTGTGACCGACGGCTCGTGGTACGGCGGCGTGCCGCTGTGGAGCCTGGCCGAGAGCCAGGGCATGCGCACGGCCTGCCTCTTGTGGGTCGGGTGCGAAGCCAAAATCGCCGGCTTCCGGCCCTCCTACTACGCGACATTCGATAGCAAAACCCAGGCCACGCGCGAGGCCGAGCAGGCCCGCATTGACGACACGGTTGCGCTCCTCCATCTGCCATCGGCCGATCGCCCGCACTTGATCGCAATGTATTTCTCAGAGCCGGACCAAGAGGGCCACGAGTTCGGTCCCGACGCGCCCCAGACCCGCGCCGCCGCACTTCGCATGGACGTCCTCGTGGGAAAACTGCGCGATGCGCTGCGAGCCACCGGCCTGCCCATCGATCTGGTCGTGGTGAGCGATCACGGCATGGTCAAATCAGAAGGCCAGTGGATCAACCTGGACGATTCTGCTGATCTCTCCGGATTTGAGACCGCAGGCGACCTGCTCTACGGCAAAACCGAGGAAGATCGTGCGCGCGTCTACAACCAGCTCAAGCGCGCAACTTCGCAATTTATGGTCTACCGGCGCAAAGATATGCCCGCCGGCCTCGACTACAACCAGAATCCGCGCGAAGGCGATCCAGTGATCGTGGCCACGGGACCGTTTGCAATTCGTGCGCACGCCCCGCGCCCCGGCGAAACGGACCGGCTGCCGACGATCGGCATGCATGGTTTCGATCCTCATCTGTTGCCGGAGATGAAGGCCAGCTTCTTCGCCG
>JBAWFY010000413.1:0-5744 GCA_049592335.1 Occallatibacter sp. | reverse complement strand
GATCACCGCCAAACCCGTGGCGCTGATGACGCCTGACATCGTCTTCACCTCGGCCAGCCGCGCCGTATGGCCCGTCCGTTGCTCTGCCAGCCGTGCCATGTGGAACGTGACCAGGTGCAGCAGCCGGCTGAGAACGAAGGCGATCAGTGCAATCACAATCAGCTTGGGCAACTTGGTGTGGACAAACTCCTGGCTATCGGCGATCCATTCATCGAGCACTTTGCCCAGGAACCGGTCTTCCCGGAACAGGCTCCAGCGCATTGCCAGCAAAAGATTTGCAGGATCTGGAGAAATATTCATGTCAAAACTCCTCATTCTAGACTAGACTGGACGCGGAGATTATCGGAGTGCCCGTGGCTTCCTCCGGCGCATCTGAGTTCTCATGGCAGCTTCCCCACAAGCCGCGCAGTGCATTGTCACCCGGCCGCCCGAAGGCTGGCATTACAACGGGGTCGGCCAGTTTTGCGCGCTTGCCTGCTATGTGATTTTTGTTACCCTGGTGGCCGGATCATCGCGCTGCTACGCGCAGTCCCCGCAGGTGGCAAGCATTTCGTCTTCCGCGACAGATTCCAGCACACCTGCACCCACGGCCACTCCGCAACACAATTCCCCAACCGCGAATGCCGAAGTGGATCCGCAAAGCCAGCAGATTGCCAGTCAATGTGCCGACCTGCTCAAGCTCGCCACAGACTTGAAGAAGCAAGTTGACAATAGCACCAAGGATCAGCTTGCCGTGAAGGTGATTCGCGAGGCAAGCCAAATCGAGCAATTGGCTCGAAAGGTCAAGTCAGAAAACCCGAAAGATTGAGAGAGGCCCATGCGGCGCGGCCGGGATGGTTCATCATGCTGATAGTCGAGAGAGGATTCCGAAACCGCAAAAATCGGTACGCACTGGTCCTTCCCACGGCTATTTTGGGCTTGGCAGGGTTGGCCCTGATGTGCGGACAGACAGTTCGTTCGCAGTTCGGTGCAGATAACCCATTTGGGAGATCCGAAAAGACTCAACATGACTTCCCCCACGCGGCTGTTTCGAACGAGTCAGATAAGGATCACATTACTGCTGAGCGGCAGAAGATTGCCCTCAACCTCCAGCGCCAGAAGCAACTTGTCACCGATAGCGATAAGCTTCTCAAGCTCGCCAAAGAGCTGAATGATGAGGTCGCCGTCGCAGGCCCAGGACCTTTGACTCAGGAACAACTTGATAAATTGAACAAAATCGAGAAACTCGCCCGCAGTGTGAAGGAGGGAATGCTCGACAGAGCGGACGAACCGGCGCCCGCGGTGTCAGGAACTACGACTGAGATTCAGTGAGCGCGCTGGCCTCTTTTCCCTTCTAAGCCGCCAGCCAGTTTGAGCGGCGCGGTCCCTTGCCCATTGGTACAATTTAGGCTGGAACTGTCCCGAAAACAGATCCAGGGGTCGACCGGAATGGAAGTGGCTATCTCCACAGCTCGCCGAGCGGGTGCGCCTTCTGCCACCGACGAGCCGAGCGCGCAGCGGTTGGTCGAAATCTACCGTCTGATGTTTCTCTCCCGCGCGGTGGATGATCGCGAAGTCCTTCTCAAACGCCAGCAAAAGATTTTCTTTCAGCTTTCCGCGGCCGGCCATGAGGCGTTGCAGGTCGGCGCTGCGCTGGCTCTGCGTCCCGGCTACGACTGGTTCTTCCCGTACTATCGCGATCGTGCTCTCGCGCTTGCGCTGGGCGTAACGCCATATGACATGCTGCTGCAGGCCGTGGGCGCGGCCGATGACCCGGCCAGCGGCGGGCGTCAGATGCCGACCCATTGGAGCAGCCCCGCGCTGCACATTATCAACGGATCCTCCGCCACGGCCACGCAGTTGCTGCACGCAGTCGGCTGTGCCGAAGCGGGCCGATATTTCAGCCGTCATCCCGAAGCCGCCATCAAAGACCCCGGCGACTACCGCGAGTTCCGCAACGTCGAGTTCCACGGTGACGAAGTCACGCTGACCTGTGTCGGCGAGGGCTCGACCTCGCAGGGCGAGTTCTGGGAGGCGCTGAATACCGCGTCCAACCAGAAACTTCCTGTGATCTTCATGGTGGAAGATAATGGCTATGCCATCAGCACTCCCGTTGAGGTGAATACGCCGGGCGGGAGCATCTCGCGCCTCGTGGCAAACTTCCCCAACTTCCATTTCGCCGAGATCGACGGCAACGATCCCGTAGTCAGCCTGCATGCCTTTGAGGCTGCGGCCGCGCACTGCCGCGCAGGTCGCGGGCCGGCGCTGGTGCACGGCCACTGCGTGCGCCTCCACGCGCATTCGTTTTCCGATGACGATAAGATATACCGCTCCGTTGCCGAGCGCGAAGCCGATGTTCTCCAGGACCCCATGGCTCGCATGCGCGCACGACTGATCGCGGACGGAATCCAGACCGCCGCGGAGCTGGACGAACTGGAGCACAGCCTGCAACATGAAGCTGCCGAGGCTGCCGAGCGTGCGCTGCACGCCGCGTTGCCCACCGTCGAAAGCATCACCTCGCACGTCTACTCCGAAGACCTCGATCCCACGCGCGCCGCATTCGCCACCGAGCAGCCGCACTTTGCGCCAGAAGAGACCGGCAAGTCCGCCGCGCACACCATGGCCGATCTCATCAACAGCTGCCTGCGCGACGAGATGCGGCGCGATCAGCGCATCGTCATCTACGGCGAGGACGTGGCCGACGCCAGCCGCGAGGAAGCGCTCAAAGAGATCAAAGGCAAGGGCGGCGTCTTCAAGCTCACCGCCGGCCTGCAAACCGAGTTTGGCTCTGAGCGTGTCTTCAACTCGCCGCTCGCTGAAGCGAACATCGTAGGCCGCGCCGTGGGGTATGCCCTGCGCGGCATGAAGCCGGTGGTTGAGATTCAGTTTTTCGACTACATCTGGCCGGCCATGCATCAGATTCGCAATGAGCTGGCCTTGCTACGCTGGCGGTCGAACGGAACCTGGGGCGCGCCGGTCGTCCTGCGCGTGCCCATCGGCGGCTATCTTACCGGCGGCTCCATTTATCACTCGCAGTCGGGCGAGAGCATCTTCACCCACATTCCCGGCCTGCGCGTTGTGTTTCCATCGAACGCACTCGATGCCAACGGCTTGCTGCGCACGGCCATCCGTTGTGACGACCCGGTGCTCTTCCTCGAGCACAAGCGCCTCTATCGCGAGACCCATGGCCGAGCGGCCTATCCCGGGCCGGACTTTGCGATTCCCTTTGGCAAGGCGAAGATCGTTCGTGAGGGCGCGCACCTCACGCTGGTTACTTATGGAGCTTTGGTGCCCCGCGCAATGCAGGCCGCGCAGCAGGCAGACCGACAGCACGGCATCGACGTGGAGATTGTCGATCTGCGCACGCTCAATCCGTATGACTGGGAGGCGATTGCAACCTCCGTCCGCAAGACGAACCGTGTGATCGTGGCCCACGAAGACATGTTGAGCTGGGGCTACGGAGCGGAAATAGCAGCCCGCATCGCCGATGAACTTTTCGACGATCTGGACGCCCCGGTGCGCCGCATTGGCGCGATGGACACCTTCGTCGCCTACCAGCCCAAGCTCGAAGACGCAATTCTGCCCCAGCCCGAAGCGATCCTTAGAGCAATTGTGGACCTGAAGCGTTATTGAGCCGCGCGGAACGCGTACCCGCATGTGTTTATTGAGCGGCCAGTAATGCGTCTATTGCTTCTCCGAGCGAAGCGTATCGCAGGTCCGCCAGCTCTGCCGCGGCTTCCGCGCCTGGCTTCTGCCGTTCTCGATCACCCTCGACGAACACAGTCATCATCCCCAGCCTGCGCCCGAACTCGATATCGGAGAGCGAGTCGCCGATCATGGCGCTCGTCTCCGCCGCAATCTCGGGAAACCGCGCAACGGCCTGCTCAAAGAGCCCCGGCAGCGGCTTACGGCAGTTGCATTCGCCTTTGTCGTGCGGGCAGATTAGAAACGCGTCGATGTGCGCGCCTGCTTTACCGAGCAACTGCTCGAACTTTTCGTGAATCGCCGCAATGTCCTCAGCCGTATACATCCCCCGCGCAATCCCGCGCTGGTTGCTGACCACGACGATCCGTAAGCCCGCGTCATTCAGCCGGCGCAGGGCTTGGGGCACGCCCGGCAGCACGCGGAACTCCTCCCACCGCGTTACGTATTGACCCTCCGGCATCTTCTCGTTCAAAATGCCGTCGCGATCCAGAAACACGGTGCGCAAGCCGCTTTGCTTCATGGGCTGAGGCACACCGACATCATAGCAACGTGTGCCAAACTGGGTTCGCGGGCCGCCGCGCCAAAGCCCGTCCCGGCTACAATGTTGGGATGGACTTTCGCGTCCTTTGTGTCTGCAATTTCGGGTCCCCTGGGCGCAAGGCCATGCGCCGGGCGGGCCCTCCGGTATGAAGAAGATACTCCGCCTGCTGCGCTATGGGCTGCCCTACACGCTCGAATGGCTGCCCGGAGTCTTGCTTTCGTCTTTGGTCGGAATGCTCGGCCCGTTCCGCATCGTCCTGCTGCAGCCGATCTTCGATCGCGTGCTTACGCCTAGTGCGCCCGAAGGCCCGATCATGCTGGGCTCTTCCAAATCGCAATGGCACTTCGATCTGCGCACTGTGATTCCGCACTTCCTGCATCTGCACAATGCCTGGGACGTTGTAGCCTTTGCCCTGGTCGTGACCACCGTTCTGAAGGGTTTCTGTGATTATCTGGGAACCTACCTCGTAAGTTATGCCTGCTTCGGCACCATCACAGATTTACGCAACCACCTTTACGAGGCCACGCTGCGCCGCTCCCTGAGTTTCTTTCACAGGCACCCCACCGGCACCATCCTTTCGACGCTGATCAACGATGTAGATCGCGTGCAAACCTCTCTGGGTCCGGTTCTGGGAGACTTTCTTCAGCAGCTTTTCACCTTTGTAGTTGCCATGACCTTCGTGATCGGCCTTGGCGGAAATCTAAGTTGGGCGTTGCTTCTGTTCATTCCGGTGGTCGTGGCCCCGATTCGTAAGATCGGGCGCGAGGTGCGCACGCGCACACGTACCGGCCAGGACAAACTGGCCGAGGTCCAGAACATTCTTCACGAAACCATAACGGGAAACCGAATCGTGAAGTCCTTCAACACCGAACTGTGGGAGATTCTGCGCTTCAAGAACGCTGCCCGGAGGCTTTTCCGCGCCAACTTGCGTAGCGTGCGGATTCAGTCAATCAGTTCGCCTCTAATGGACGGCGTGGGTGCACTGGCCATCGCCTTGATGCTCTGGATAGGGAGGAATCAGATTAAGAGCGGGCACATGACGCTTGGCATCTTTGCCGCGTTTTTGTTCCTGCTCTTCAATCTTTACGATCCGTTGCGGCGGTTTGCTTTTTTCTATAACAGCTTCCAGTCCGCCATGGGCGCCTCCGCATCGATCTTTAACTTTTTCGATACCGTAGACGATGTGGTGGAGCGTTCGCACGCCGCCACCATCCCTCGTTTCCACAACTCCATCAGATTTGAAGATGTAGGATTCGCTTATTCGAGCGAAGAAGGCGAAGAGGAGATTCTGCACAACGTCGATCTGGAAGTCAGCGCGGGCGAAGTGCTTGCCGTCGTGGGCCCCAGCGGCGCGGGCAAATCGACGTTGGTCAATCTGATCCCACGCTTCTTCGACCCAACCTCGGGCCACATTCTCATCGACGGCCACGATCTGCGCGAACTCACGCTGGCTTCATTGCGGCGTCAGGTGGCGCAGGTCACGCAGGAGACGATCCTCTTCAACGACACCGTGCACAAT
>JBAWFY010000412.1:0-4003 GCA_049592335.1 Occallatibacter sp. | reverse complement strand
GATTGAAGGCGCGTACTCGTGCAGGCCGAAGGGCAGAATTGCCGTGGTCGCAATGGCGGCTGCCGACCCGAGGATCAGCGACATAACAAATCCATTTGCGATCAGCTGGTCGCGCTGGTGCGGCCGGTGGCGGAGAAAGTAAATCAACGAGCTGGGCACGCCGAGCGTGGTGACGCTGGCCACCAGCAGAGGCCACAAAATCATTGCGGCCAACTCGCCGCGGCCCCACGGCCGCAATTCGCGCGCCGTCAGGATGCCGGTTCCCGCCTGCAGTGCCAGGATCAACACCTTGCTCGCGATCGACTGCGTCACGGCGTGGAAGCCTTTCGGCGAGCTTGCCGGTGGGGCGTACCCCCGCGCGATTGGCGTTGCTTGTGTCGCGCTCATCCGGCCCTCCGCCGCAGCATTTGCAGGCCGCGGACAGCCGGCGACACCTGATACAGATAATCGAGCAGACGATCCCGGAAGACTTCGATGTCATAGCGTTGCGCATTTCTCCTGATACTCGCCGAATCCCAGCTCTGTGCCTCCAGCCGCTCCAGGCCTCCGATGAGCGATTCGACAGTCTGTGTGCCGAAAAGCACGCCGTTCAACCCCTCGATCACCGTTTCCGTTGCTCCCCCCGCGTTGAAGGCCACCACCGGCCGCCCCGCCGCGTTCACTTCCAGCGGAGTCATCCCAAAATCCTCTTCGCCGGGGAAGATCAGCGCCCGGCAGCGTGCGGCGTAGCGGTTCACCGCAGCATCGGGTAAGCGGCCAAGAAAGCTCACGCTGGGCCCGGCCATCCTTCGCAGCCGCTCCCGGTCCGGCCCGTCGCCTATCACCACGAGCTTGCGCCCGGTTCGCGCGCATGCCTCCACGGCCAGATCGATTCGCTTGTACGCATTCAGGCGCGAGAGAATCAGGTAGTAATCCTCGGGTTGCCGGCTGACCCAGAAACGCGAAGTGACAATCGGCGGCTCGATCACTGTCGCATCCACTCCGAACGCCGCTTTCAAGCGCTTGGCCACGATATGCGAGTTCGCTATGTAGTAATCTGGCCGCGTGGCCGCTCGCATCTCCCACCGCTTCAGTGCTTCCACCATCAGCCGCAACCCCAGCTTCAGCGGCCGGTTGAAGTTCTCGCGCTGCATGTATTGCGGAAACCGCCAAACCCAGCGCATGGGATTGTGGCAGTAGCAGACGTGAACTCCGCGATTGCCGCGCTTCACGCCTTTGGCGTATCCGCAACAGCTGCTCACGATCAGGTCGTACCCCTTCAGGTTCACGGACTCGATTGCGAGCGGATACAAGAGGAAATAATGCCGGTACAATTTGGCCTTTGCAGGCAGTGCCTGCATCCAGGTGGTCGAGATGTCGAGTCCGCCAAGATACGGCGACATCTTTTCCGGCACCACCATCGTCGTGTGCAGTTCGGCTTCCGGCAGCGTCTGATGGATAGCTTCTGTCACGCGTTCCGCGCCGCCGTACTGGGCGAGATAATCCTGAAAGAGCGCAATTCTGGGCATCGAGCAAGAAACTCCTTCGCATATTGCCTGCAGCGTTCATTGAAAGCGCTCATTCATTTGCCGGGCTCGCCCATTGCGGTCTCCCGCCCATGGCACGCTTCTCGGTCGCCTGCAGCCCCGCATAACATTCCTGAATCTGCGCCCGGAATCTTTCCACGGAGAACCTCGGGCAGGTCACATCGTGCGCCTGCCGCGCCGCTCTCTCCAGGAGCTCCTTGTTGCTCGCGAGTTCCACCAGCTTCTGTGCCAAACCCGTCCTATCGCCTTTGTCCACCAGCCAACCGTTCTCCGCGTCCACGACAATTTCGGGGATTCCTCCCGTCCGCGTCGCCAGCACTGCGGTGCCGCTCGACATGGCCTCGATCAACACCAGTCCGAACGGCTCTTCATGGCTGTTCAAAACCAGCAAGTCCGCCGCCCGCAGAAGCGTGGAAACATCTTCGATCTGGCCGGTGAAGCGGACGCTTCCTGCTATCGAAGGCCTTGCCGCCGCCTGCTGCAGCCGCGCCAGATAGGGCTTCTCGTGCTCGAAAACCACGCCCCCTGCAATCATCAGATGCATCTTGGGCACACGCGCGTGAGCCATCGCGAAAGCTTCGATAAGTTCCAGCAATCCTTTGCGTTCGCAAATCTGGCCCACAGCGCATACCAGAAAAGCGTCCTCAGGCACGCCCAGTGCCGCGCGAACGCCTTCGCGCTCTTCGCCTTTCAGCGGGAACCGGCGCAGATCCACCCCGTTGTGTATGGTCACCACCGTTCCTGCGAAGGAGAACGGGCCGCGAAACGCCTCCGCAGTTGCGTGCGAGACGGCGATCACGCGCCTCGGCCGCAGCACCAGAGCCGCGAGGCGGATGACCGTGCTGAGCGGATGTCTCGGCAGGTTGTCATGAACATGCCACACCACCTTGCAGCCGCTGCCAATCGACGCGAGTGAAGTAGCGATGCCGGCCCGCACGCTGTTGGCGTGGACAATCTCGGCATCGATCTGCGAGAGAGTACGACGCAAAGCAAAAACTGCGCGCGCCAGTGAAGTGGCTGACTCCCAAAGTCTGCTCGGACGCCACGTAAAACGTGCCTGCACCGCCGGAAGCGCCATCCAGGGCACGCCCTCCGTCTGAAGCTGGCGCGCTAACCCGCCTTCCGCGGGACAGATCACGACCGGTTCGTAAACGGAGCGATCGAGCCCGCGCACCATGTTCATCAGCACGACTTCGGCGCCGCTCACCGCGCCTGTGTGATTTACGTACGCAACGCGTACAAGGCGCTGCAGGCTCATGCAGCCCCCGTTCCTTTAAGAACCGCGGGAATCGTCCTGGCCAGGATTTTCAGGTCCATCTCCAGCGACCAATGATCGATATAGTGAAGGTCGAGTTCGATACAGCGGTCGAAACTCACCTGGCTGCGTCCGCTGATCTGCCACAGGCACGTGAGCCCCGGTTTCACGCTGAAGCGCCGCATCAACCAGGCTTCGCTGAACCTTCCCACGTCGCGCAGATTGAGCGGACGCGGTACCACCAGTGACATCTCGCCCTTGAGCACGTTAAAAAGCTGCGGCAGTTCATCGATCGACGTGCGCCGCAGAAATGCTCCCACCTTGGTGATGCGCGGATCCTTGAAAATCTTGAACACCGGTCCGCTATTTTCGTTCATGTGCTCGAGCGCGGCCTGCGCTGCCTCGGCATTCAGCACCATAGTGCGGAACTTATAAATCCAGAAGGTGCGCTTGCCCAGCCCGTAGCGCTCCTGCCTGAAGAGCACCGGGCCCCTGCTCTCGCACTTGATGACGATCGCGACGACCAGAAAAAGCGGCGCGCAAAGAATCAGCCCTACCAGTGCCCCGAGCGCATCGATGCTGCGCTTGATGCGGTGACGATAGTCATCCGGCACCATCTTCAGGATCACCCTCTGCTCATCGAAGGGATCGCGATGGCAATGAGCGGCATGGGCTTCGAACATGTCCTCGCAATATTGAACCTGTACGCCTACGCGCTTGCAGATAGCGATCGTGCGGTCGATCGCGCCATATTGCGTCCTTACCGGGAGAGCGATTACCACCTCGTCGATCACCCTTTTCATAAGAATGTCTTCGAGATCTCCGATCCTGCCCAGCAGCGGCCAGTGCTGTCCGGGAACCTCCGCCCCGGTGCCATCGACATATCCCACGCACTTGTAGTCCCACTCGGGATGCAGCTTGAGCTCATCGAAGCATTGCGCCGCCCGTGCTCCCGCGCCGACGATGAGGGCATAGCGCCGGCGCCTCAGACGTGGCCGCACGTATACCTGGAAGAGGCCAATCCCTGCGCGCGATAGAAGCGTCCCCCCTGTGGCCGCGATCCAGAAGTATATCCCCGCCCTTAGCGCATGGCCGTGATGCCACATCGATCCCACCACTCCCCCGGCCACGCAGGAGGAAATGGCTGTGGCTAAAGCCACGCGTCCGGCTACGGCTCTCGGCCGCTCCACGTGCTGCCATGTATACAGGCCGCAGTAGTAGA
>JBAWFY010000411.1:0-1962 GCA_049592335.1 Occallatibacter sp. | reverse complement strand
GAATCACACCGGTTCGGAGCCAATCTGTCTGGAAGGTTTTGCACGACATCATCACTTCAAACGGCCTGAAGTCGAAATTCTCGATCAGATTTTGGACGTCCTTGTCTTCTAGAAGGGCTAAGGCAGGCCGTTCGGTACATGGCTTGACAATCACGTCCGGAACACTTGCGAGATCCGGCGTTTGCGCAGCAATTGGCACCATTAGACACTGAAACAACGATGCTCCAAAGGCAGAAACCATTGCGAGTTTTGCAGCGCCAATAGCCAAAGTTCGTATCCGCCAGTTTCAAAAGTGTGTTCAAAACCGTTACTGCTGCACCTGGGCGTTGTATCCGTCGCCCAGCAGCTTGTCGCGCCAGCGGATGGCTTCGTCCTGACTTGAGAACGGCCCAACGCGCACGTGAATCAGCCCATCGGCGGGATCGCGGGCCGCGGTCACCGCGTATCCGCGCTTGCGTAGCGCCGCCTCCAGCACATTGGCGTCATCGGTATTCCTTACAGCGGCAATCTGCACCATGAGCTGCAGCTGATTGGGCAGCGCGGAGTGCAGATTGGACGCCGCAACCGGCTGCGCCGCCTGAGCTGGACTGCCCGTGCCGGGAAGCGCGGGCTGCACCTCGGCCGTATTGATTCCTGCCGAGGCTCCCGGCGCCAGCCCGCTTGCAACCTGGCTTGGTGAGCTCGCGTTCGCGCTGTCGACTGCCGCGGGCGTTGCCGCCGCCGGGGTTGCGGACGAAGCGTCGGTCTGCGGCGCCGCCGGGGTCTCGGCCGCCGATGGCTTGGGAATGGTGTCGCTGCCCTGCAGCGGCTCCTGATCGGGCGCAGGCGTCAACGATGCGGTTTTCGTGGGAGGCATCGCCGGACTGCGATGACCCACCGAGTACCCCCACCCGAAGCACAACACGCAGACAATCGCCAACGCGAAAAATAGGCCGAGAACCGCGCCTGCGCCGAGTGTCACCTCGCGATCGCGCCGCGGCTTGGCCGCCTCCGGCTCCTCTTCTTCGTCGTCGAAATATTGGCGCATGAACTACTCGCAGCTTGTAGCTTGCGGCCGGTGGCTCAAACACCGCCGTCAGCCGGCAAGTATCCAGTTGGAGCTACCGGCTACAGGCTACTGGCTCTTTTCCTTATTTCCCGGGCCGGCCAGCCGGTTCAACAGCCCCAGCAGCTCCACCGGCAACGGAAAAACGATGGTGGTGTTCTTTTCGACGCCAATCTCGGTCAGAGTCTGCAGGTAGCGCAACGTAATCGTCATAGGCTCTGTCGCCAGCAGCGCGGCCGCATCCACCAGCCTTTGCGCGGCGTTGAACTCGCCTTCGGCGTGGATGATCTTGGAACGCTTTTCGCGCTCCGCTTCGGCCTGCTTGGCCATGGCGCGCTGCATCTGCTCAGGGAGATCGACCTGCTTCACTTCCACGCTGACGACCTTCACGCCGAAGGGTTCCGTGCGCTGATCCATGATGGACTGAATGCGAATGTTCAGCTTGTCGCGGTGGCTCAGCAACTCGTCCAGCTCCACCTCGCCGAGCACGGTGCGCAGCGTGGTCTGCGCCAGTTGGGAGGTCTGGTAGACGTAGTTCGAGACTTTGATGGCGGCGGCATTGGGATCGACTACATAGAGCGTCACGACGGCGTTCACTTTGATGGTGACGTTGTCGCGCGTGATCACGTCCTGCGCAGGCACTTCCAGCACTTCCTGGCGGAGCGAGATGCGAATCATCTGCTGGATGGGACGAAAGACGAAGATAAGACCTGGCCCCTTTGCTCCTCCCCCGATCCTACCCAGGGTGAAAATGACCGCGCGCTCGTATTCGCGCAGGATTTTGATGCAGTTCAGAGCGTAGAGCAGAAAGATCGCAATGACGATCAGCACAGGCAGCGAGAGATCACCAACGGGCATAAAGTTCCTTTCCATACGAAGTAGCGGAGCCAGCCAGGCTCCTTCCGAGTGTCCAAGTA
>JBAWFY010000410.1:0-2234 GCA_049592335.1 Occallatibacter sp. | reverse complement strand
GTGTGGAGCTGAGCGCGCGCTGCATCTTGAGCCAGTGGCGGAAGTAGTCGCCCATGTGATAACCGCAGAAAGGCAGCATGGCCATGGGATCGCGGCGCACGATTCCCACCGCGCCGGTGGCCGCCGCCGTCGTCTCCGAGCCCATGGTCGCGCCCACATAGACGCCTGCGCTCCAGTTGAAGGCCTGGTAAACCAGCGGCATCGTCGTGGAGCGCCGCCCTCCAAAGATGAATGCGCTGATGGGCACGCCCTCGGGGTTTTCCCACGCAGGATCGATCGAGGGGCACTGCGCCGCAGGAGCCGTGAAGCGTCCATTGGGGTGCGCGGCTTTGGCCCCGGTCTCCTTCGCGAGCTGCGGAGTCCACTTCTGGCCGCGCCAGTCTTCTATCGAGAGACCGGCACTCGCCGGCGGCTCGTCGGTCATGCCCTCCCACCACACGCCTTCAGGGACGCCGTCCTGCAGCGTCAGCGCCACGTTGGTGAAGATCGAGTTGCGGCTCAGCGTGGCGATGGCGTTGGGATTGGTCTTGTCGCTCGTGCCCGGCGCCACGCCGAAGAATCCCGCCTCGGGATTGATGGCGCGCAACTGCCCGTTTGCGTCCGGCCTGATCCACGCAATATCGTCGCCGACAGTCGTCACTTTCCAGCCCTTGAAGGCCGCAGGCGGCACCATCATGGCGAGATTCGTCTTCCCGCATGCCGAAGGAAACGCCGCCGCCACATACGTCTTCTCGCCCTCCGGCGACTCCACGCCCAGGATCAGCATGTGTTCGGCCATCCAGCCTTCGTCGCGCGCGATATTCGAGGCGATGCGCAGCGCGAAGCACTTCTTGCCGAGCAGAGCATTGCCTCCGTAGCCCGAGCCGTAGCTCCAGATCTCGCGCGTCTCGGGGAAGTGCACGATGTATTTCGTTTCGTTGCAGGGCCACGGCACGTCCTTCTGGCCCGGCGCGAGAGGCATTCCCACCGAGTGCATGCAGGGCACGACGCGCACTTCGCCCTTGTCGATTTCGGCAAAGACGGGCAGACCGATGCGCGTCATGATGCGCATGTTGACGACGACATACGGCGAGTCAGTGAGCTGCACGCCGACACGCGACAACGGCGAGCCCACCGGCCCCATGCTGAACGGCAGCACGTACATGGTGCGTCCGCGCATCGCGCCGCTGAATAGCTCCTTGAGCTTGCGGCGCATTTCGAACGGTTCGACCCAGTTGTTCGTCGGCCCGGCGTTGTCTTTCGAGAGTGAGCAGATGAAGGTGCGGTCTTCCACGCGCGCCACATCGCGCGGATCGGAGCGGGCATAGAAGCAGCCGGGCCACTTCCCCTGGTTCAGGCGGGTGAAGGTTCCGTTGGCCACCATCTCATCGCACAGCCGGTCGTACTCCTGCTGGCTGCCGTCCACCCAGTGGATCTCCGCCGGCTCGGTGAGTTCGGCCATCTTCTCTACCCAGCGGATCAGGTGCCCGTTTGTCGTCAGTGGCTTTTCAACGATGGCGAATCCCTGCTTCATAGCGTTCCTCTTCCTCGGGCGATGCTTTTCCTGCGGCAGTGTCATTACGGCCAAGGATACACATACAGCTCGCGCCTGGCCGTGTTTTCGGGCACCCGGCAGGTCTGCATCAACCAGTTTCTAGTGGCTATTTGATTCATTTATACGTCAATGTGCGCCTGACAGCAAGACGGAAGACCCCCGGGGAAACGGCTCTATCGGGGCTTTTTCGTGCGCGGCCAGGCCATACCGTACAATTTCTCCGGATGCTCAACCGTGGGACGGAGCGGGAGGAAAGAATGCGTCTGAACGTCGTTGCGGCAATGCTTTTTGTTTCGACTGGCCTCTGCGTTGCGCAAAGCGGAGCCAACTGGAGCTACGAAGGAAAGACCGGGCCGGTGGTGTGGGGCAGGCTCGATCCGGCATACCAGGCCTGTTCCAGAGGCCACGAGCAGTCGCCTGTGGACATTCGCAACACGCACCTCAACACGGCCCTCGCGCCGCTCGAGTTCCACTACATTGGCGGGCCAGTGACTCTTGTGAATACGGGCCATGGCCTCGTTGTCCGCGTCGATCCCGGTAGCACGATGACTGCAAACGGCGTTCGCTACCAGCTGATCGAGATCCAGTTTCATCACCCCAGCGAGCACTCCATCAAGGGCAAGCTTGCCGACATGGAGGCGGACCTTATTCACCGCAGCGACGATGGCAAAATGGCCGTCGTGGCCGTGCGCCTGAACCA
>JBAWFY010000409.1:0-3627 GCA_049592335.1 Occallatibacter sp. | reverse complement strand
GCACAATAACATCGCCTACGGCCAACCGGACGCCAAGCGGTCTCTGGTGGAAGAGGCGGCGCGTAATGCCCTGGCCCACGATTTCATTCTGAGGATGCCGCAGGGTTACGAAACGGTCATCGGGGAGAAAGGCTTCCGGCTCTCGGGCGGCGAACGCCAGCGCATCGCCATCGCGCGCGCCATTCTCAAGGACGCTCCCATTCTCATCCTCGACGAGGCCACCTCGGCGCTCGATTCAGAAAGCGAATCGCTGGTGCAGGAAGCCCTCGCCAACCTGATGCAGAACCGGACCGTGCTGGTAATTGCGCACAGGCTCTCGACGATCCGCCGCGCCACCCGCATCGCGGTGCTGGAATCTGGCCGCCTCACGGCCATCGGATCGCACGAGGAATTGCTGACCGCCTCGCCGACCTACCAGAGGCTTTATCAACTGCAGTTCATTGACACGCTCGACGCGCAGAACGGCAACGGCTTGGCGCACGAGGCAGCGCCGGCACTCGCGCGTGGGGCGCAGGAGTAAGTATGGCGATTTCGTCGATGACAGGATTCGCACGCGTGCAGGCGAGCGTTCCCGTGGGCGATGGGGAGCAGCTCGCTTACACGCTCACTCTCAAGAGCGTGAATCATCGTTTTCTCGATCTGCAGTTCCGGCTTCCTTCAGGTCTCGATGCGCTGGAAGTAGAACTGCGCCGCGTGCTCAAAGACAATCTTATCCGGGGTCACGTGGATCTGGTCCTCGCGGTCGAGCGCAACACTCAGGCAAGGGCTGGATACAACCGCGAGTTGATCGCTGGCTATCTCGCGGCATTCGCAGCGGCGCGCAGCGAGCACGGGCTCAAGGGCGAGCCCGATCTGAACGTCGCTCTACGCCTGCCCGGCGCTATGCAGATGGACGACCGCAAGGAGGACGAATTGGCCGCGCTCGCGGCAAGCGTCCAGGAACAGATCGTTCCTCTCGTGCAACAATTGAAAGCCATGCGCGCCCGCGAAGGAGAAGCGCTCGAAGCGATTCTGAGCGGGACGCTCGATCGGCTTGCCGCCGCGACGGCGAGCGTTGCGGAGCTTCGTCCGGAAATTGAGCAGCGCTACCAGGAGCGGCTGGCGCAGCGGCTTGTTTCTGCCGCCGGTCCGGAATTCAACCAGCAGCGGTTGCTCGAGGAGGTTGCCATTCTCATTGAGCGCAGCGACATCAGCGAAGAGCTGGCCCGTCTGGGAGCGCACATCGAGCACTTCCGCGAACTGCTGCGCGCCGGCGGCGAAGCCGGCAAAAAGCTCGACTTTCTGCTCCAGGAGATGAACCGCGAAGCCAATACGCTGCTTTCGAAAACAGGAGGCGTAAGCGGAAAGGGAATGCGCATTACCGAATTGGGCCTGGCAATGAAGGCGGAGATCGAAAAAACCCGCGAACAGGTGCAAAATGTTGAGTAAAGCAGGGAACAGGGATTGGTGTGAGTATGAATGGTCAGCGATCAGCGCACACTCGCAATTACACTGATCACTTTTACTGAAAGGAAAGGGATCGACAAGCATTGGCAGGCATTCTATTCATTATCTCGGCGCCGTCGGGCTCGGGCAAAAGCACGCTGGTGAGCGAACTGCGCAAGCAAGTGAGCGGAGTCGACTTCGCCATCTCCTGGACCACGCGCGTGCCGCGCGGGTCGGAGCGCGACGGGCGCGAATACCACTTCACCCCCCGCGAAGAGTTTCTGGCCATGGCGAACGCCGGCATGTTTCTGGAGTATGCAGAAGTCTTCGGCAGCTTTTATGGCACGGCCCGTCTTTCCCTCGACGATGCCCTGGCCGCGGGCCACGACCTGATCGTGGACATCGATGTGCAAGGCGCCGCGCAGGTGCGTACCAGAATGCCCGAAGCCGTTTCCATTTTTGTCATGCCGCCCAATCCCAACGTTTTGCGCACCCGCCTTCGCAACCGTAGCCGAGCCGAAGGCGTGACAAATGAAGAGGAAGTCTATCGCCGCCTCAGCGCGGCCCGCCGCGAGATTGAGAATTATCGCGAGTACGGCTATATTTTGATCAACGACGTTCTCGACCGGGCGGTCGCGCAATTGGAAGCCATCGTTCTTGCGGAGCGGTTCTATCGCAATGGTGAACCGATTGCGTTTCGCTCCCGGCGGGTGTTGGAGGTCGCCGCGGCCTGCCTGCAAACCAACTCGCAGGAGCGGATCAAACCTGTGCTGGACGCCTTTGGCATCGGAAAAGACCCCGACCAGCAGGGATTTCTTTTTGGAGGAGACTCCGATGACGATTGAGACGAATTTCGATTCGAACTACCGTAAGGTTCTGGTCGCGGCCCGCCGCGCACGGCAACTGCAGAATGGTTCCCGGGCACTGGTTCCCACGCACTCCAACAAGGCTTGCCGCATCGCTCAGGAGGAGATTGATGCCGGCAAGATTGCTTACGTCAAGAACAACGAAGCGGAAGTGACCAAGCCGCTCGTGGAAGGCCCCGCCGTTCCCATTCTCCTGGGCTGAGAAACAGGCTCCGGAATCGAGCCCCCAGTATCGGATGAGCCGTTGTGTTTCCGCCGTCCCGGAATCGATTCGTCCCCATGATTTTTCTGCGAGCAGCGCTTTCGCCATTCACCGGCTACGAGTCCGCCCGTTCCTCGCGCCCTCGGGGAAGTGCAGCAATCGTCGGCAGCGCGAGTGCCGTTGATTTGAAACACTCGACCTTTTTACCAGAAGCTCATCACCGCAACACCTCTAGTTGCTTGCATCTGATGTTGAAGACGTAGACGTTGTATAGGTGACTGGCGTCAGAGCGGGTGTGCAGCTGGTTCCGCAACTGGTCGGGTAACTGAACGAGTAAATGCGTCCGTTATTGATCGGCGTGTTGGTTATGTCGAGGACTTGAATCTCAAATTGTGTTCCGGCGGCAACTGTGGGAAGCACGATGTAATCGTCACCCAGGTCCGCGTCCATGGTTGCAGCCGTCCATACGCCATTCGTCAAGTAATTGACACCGTGAATGCCGTTCTGCAGGTGAGTGATGGAGATTGCGCCCCAGTACACATTGGCTCCGTTCAGAAAACCGATGTTAATGTCACCTGTGTAGTTCGGCGACGGCTCAAAATTCCAGAAGATCTGGCGATTGTTCCAAAACGACGGGTACATATCGCCGGCCGGCTGGCCGTTGAGAGTGTAGTTATTCAGCGCGCTCTGAACCTGATCGAGGTGATAAGGATCGTCCCGGCACCATGCGTTGCCGTCCTGGCAGCTATCGGCGACTACCAGATCGAGTTGAGCGCCAGTGAACTGGTCATCCACCCAGCCGACGCCGCCCCGGCAAAACGGTTCGGACTGCGCGCCGTCATTGGTGCCTTGGCAATTCGCGCCCATGGTAATATGCACCCAGCGTCCGCAATTCAGACCATTGTCAAATAATCCAATATCGCTGGCAAATTGGGATGAGATCGGGCGGCTAAGTTCAAGGCTGTAGTTTCCTGGATCGTTCTGCACGTTCAACGCAACAAAGTTTTGCGAATCCAGATTCGCCTGCGGCACGCCGCACCCGCCATAAGGCCCGCCGAGACCGCTGAACCATGTCGAGTTGCCTGTATACATTACAGGGGATGGAACGGCGCTGGTCACCGTAAAGGGCACGGC
>JBAWFY010000408.1:0-6553 GCA_049592335.1 Occallatibacter sp. | reverse complement strand
GCCGAATAGCGTGGACGACCACATGGTGCTGGGCCAGCTTTACACAGTGAAGCATCAGCCCGACCAAGCTGAAGCGGAGTTCAAGACGGCGCTCGGGATCGAGCCGGAGTCGGAAGAGGTGGTGCTGAACCTGGCGCGACTCTACGCCGAAAAGGACGAGATCGAAAAGGCTGTTAACACGATCGAATCGGTTCCCGTAGACGGACGCACTCCGAAGATGGAGTTCACGCTGGGCACCCTGTACGACCAGATGAAGCAAGCTAAGGACGCGATTGCCGCGTATCGACGCGCAAGAGATCTCGATCCCAGCGATATGCAGGTTCTCGATGCGTTGGCGCAGTCGCTGCTCAACGAAAACCAATTCGACGCAGCTCTGTCCGAATACAAGAAGCTCGCCGACGATAATCCCGACGATGTGGAGCCGCTGATTCACATTGCCGAAATCGAGCGCCGTCAGGGCAATTACGAAGACGCGCTGGCCGTGATTCGCAAAGCGCGCAAGATGGATCCCAACTCTCTCGAAGCGGGTTTCAATGAAGGCCTGCTCTTCGACATCCTGGGGCAGCTCGATGAGTCCGCGCAGACTTACCAGGAGATGGTCGAGTCGCCGCAAATCTACCACGCCAACGGCGCTTATACAGAGGAAGAGAAGAACAACCGCAGCATCTTCCTGGAGAGACTGGGAACGGTGAGCCTGGAAGAGAATAAAACCGACCAGGCGATCGCCGCGTACCAGAAGATGATCGACCTAGGCGGGAGCATAGCTGTACGCGGCTACCAGGGCGAAGTGGATGCATACCACAGTGCGCACGAGTTTGAGAAGGCACTCGATGTGGCCAAGAAGGCCGCCGCTGCCGATCCCAAGGATAACGACGTCAAGCTGATGCTGGCAGGCGAGCTCGCCGACCACGGCCATCCCGATGAAGGAGTGGCCATGGCAAGAGGTTTGCTCAATGGCGCCTCGCCCGACGAGCAGCGGGGGATATGGTTTGCCATCGGGCAAATGGATGTGCGCCTGCGCCGCTGGAAGGATGCCGAAGAGGCGTTCGACAAGGGCGAGCCCCTCGCAACCAAGAAGGAAGATCGCATCTATCTCTTCTTCCTGCGCGGCGAACTGGCCGAGCGGCAAAAGCACTACGACCAGGCGGAGCAGTATTTCAATCAGGCTCTCAATCTCGATCCCGAGAACGCCATGACGCTCAATTACCTGGGCTACATGTGGGCCGACAAGGGAGAGAAGCTGCCCGACGCTTTGAAGATGATCCGCAAGGCGGTCGACATTGAGCCATGGAACGGCGCCTATCTCGACTCGCTGGGTTGGGTGTATTTCAAGATGGGCGAGTACGAACTGGCCGAGGATAATCTGCGGCAGGCCGTCAATCGCGACCAGACCGATCCCACGGTGCACATGCACCTTGGCGATGTCTACGAGAAGACTGGGCGCATCCGGCTGGCCGCGGCGCAGTGGGAATTATCGCTCGATGAGTTTTCAAAGTCATCGCCCGCCGACGTTGAGCCGGGCGACGTGACGAAAGTACAAAAGAAGCTGGAAAGCGCGCGCGTGAGGCTTGCTAAGCAAGAAGGTGCTGTAGGGCAGGCGAAACCGGAATAAGCTGGGAATCTACCAGGACGGATTCTCAAACTTTGAGCACACCCTTGCGGTACAACCTGCGCCACTGTATCTTGACCTTCCTCATCTGATCTGGCTCCGCATCGGGCCGGAAGTAATATGCGGCCTCGTAGCAAGCTCCGAGACCGTCGTCAGCGCAATCGGGAATGAGCACTCGGTCGTTCGCAGCAATATGGATCAGAATGTCCAATGCGATGTGGCCGAGCGGAACCGGCTTTCCGTTGAACTTGATAAGCGTTGGCCGCAGGTCGTCCAAGTGTTCGATCAGCAACGGAATCGCCTGGTCTTTTAGATCGAGAATTGACCGAACAGGCGCAAATGCATTCTCATCTGCCAATGACGCAACCCGCGATTCATCGGTGACGGAGCCGTCCGCCGCGCCATCGTCGTCGTACACTTCTCCGAAATTGACGGCGGCCAGATCGCAAATCAATTTTTCGTGATCGATCTGGGAAGGAGTTGCGTAGAGAACTCTCGCAAGCGATAAACCCATCGCTAGCGCGACCATGCATCTTACCATCGAGCGACACATTGGCTAACATATTAATGCCCCGAGACACCCGCTTGCGATATAACCAGACCAGAGCCGATGAAAGCGCTCCGGAAAAAACTTTCAGTGCCGCTGCCGCAGGGCCTTGCCGTGAGCGGCCGGGACGGCAGTGAACTCACGCGTCGTGCGCATGCGGAAATGCCGCACGCATACCGGTTGCCTTTTGCTCGCGACGCAGCGCGCGTGCTCCATTCCCGCGCCTTTCGCCGCCTGGCCGGCAAGACCCAGGTTTTTACGCGACTGCCCGCCGAAGAGCTTTCCGACCACTTTCGCAGCCGACTGACGCACACCCTCGAAGTGACGCAGATTTCGCGCACCGTGGCGGAAGCCCTGGGGCTGAATACGCAACTCGCCGAGGCGCTGGCTCTGGCGCACGACATCGGGCATCCTCCCTTCGGCCATGCCGGCGAGCGGGCGCTCGATCGCGCGCTGCGCGGCCACCGTCTGAGTTTCGACCACAATCTTCATGCCTTGCGCATCGTCACATGGTTCGAGGAACGCTATCCGGCTTTTCGCGGACTGAATCTTACCCTCGGCGCCCGCGAGGGCATCGTGAAACATTCCCGCGATTACTCTGCCGCGGAATATCCAGAGCTTAAGGAGTATTTTCTCGAAGAGTTTCCGCCGCTTGAGGCGCAGTTGATCGATCTGGCCGACGAAATTGCCTATTTGGCGGCGGATCTCGACGACGGATTGGACTCAGGCGTGATCGCGCTCGATCAGGTGCGCGAATCGGTGCCGCTGTTCCGTGGCTTTCACGACGCGGCGCTGGCAAAGTTTCCCGGAGCCGCGACGAAAGTCGTGGTATATGAAACACTGCGGCGGATGCTGAATGGCTTCGTCACGGATTTGATTCACGAAGTAGGTGAGCGCGTCGCGGCGCTTGGCGCGACGACGCTGGCAGAGATCCGACGGGCGCCCCGGCGGCTGGCCACGCTGAGCGCGGAGATGGAAGCGGCGCGCGCGGCGACAAAAGCTTTTCTCTATGCCAGCTTCTACAACTCGCCCGGCCAGGAGCAGGTGCACGAGCAGGCGGAGAAGATCCTGGGCGAGGTGTTCGATTTTGTGGTGGCCGACCCCCGATTGATGCCACAGGATCATCAGGCACAGATTCCCAGCGAAGGCCTGGCGCGCACGGTAGCTGACTACATCGCCGGCATGACCGACAGCTACATTGTGCAGTTGTGGAAGCGGTGCGGGGGTCGGTAGGACGATCTACCAGCCTTCTTCGCGCAATTCGCCGTTTTACTGCACCGTCCCTTGAGGCCGCAAACGCCTTAGATCCAGGGCGCACTGGACCGCATTTTGCGCGTTGAGGCGGAGATTGTCGGCCGCAGCCCAGAGCCAGAGGCGCGTTGCCTGGCCGGTGTTGCGGCCGAGCGGCTCAGGACGCAGCCGCACCAGCACTTCGTTTTGCCCAGTGACCGCGAGATTCGATGGCGAGTCCGTGTCTTCGAGGATCAGCTCGATGTGTTCGCCGCTCAACGCTTCTTCCAAGACCACGGTCTCAACCGGCCGCTCGAGCTCGACGGCGAGCGAGAAGGTGTGACCGTGGAAGACGGGCGCATGGATCACCTGCACGGCGAGCGCGGGTCCACGGCCGCCAGAAAGCGCCTCGTAGTGGCGGCGGATGCGATCCTCCACGCGAGCCAAACTTACCTGAGCCTCTTCGCCCATCCCGCTGAGCAAGTTGAACGCAGCTTGCGCGTCATAGACCCCACGGGGCAATCCCTGGAAGTTAAGCAAATTGACCGTCTGCTGATGCAGTTCGTCCATGGCGGCGCGGCCGAACTCGCTCGAAGGCAAGAGGACCGTTGCGGCGGCAAGGCGAACGGGCGCAGCCTGTTGCAGCCGCTCCAGCATTAATGCCAGAGCGATTACTGCCGGATGCGCGGGAACAATGGCGGGAGTGAAGAGATCGACGGCGGCGGCTTCAGTACCGAGCCAGGGAGCGCGGATGAGCACGCCAGTTTCACGGTCGAGAGCGCCGGACAGGTCGAGCACCGTGGAGCCGGCGCGAAGGGCCTGCTGCCAATAGCGGAGCGTGAGATTCTCCGAGCCACAGAAGAATGTGAAATCGGCGTGGTCGAAAGCGTTTGAACTGATGGCCTGGATAAAGGTGACCTCGTCACCTACCTGTTCCAACTGTCCATGCGCCTCTTCTTCTTCGTCAAGCAAGGCAAAGGTGGAAGCGGCAAGCGGCGATTCGGTGAAAACGTCTTTCAACTCCCGGCTGAGGAGGCTTGATGCGCCGGCGATGACAATCTTGTACACGGGAATCCTTTAGAGAAGCGAGTTAGCGGGTTAGCAAGTTGCAGTGGCGGGATTCAGCGCGGGTTTAATCGGGCTACGTGATGCGTCCGCGCCCGCGGAGCGCAAGGAAATTTTAGCCTGAAAAGCGGGGCCCGAGCGACTCCGGTTCCGCGCTTGTTGCCGCTGTGGCGGCCGGACGACGGCGGCGGCGCTGCCAGCCATAGACGGCGCGCGCCCAGATCCCGGAGAACATATAGGCCAGCGCGGACAGGAACATGACGACGTTCGAGAAGCGCACGACGATATAAGCAATCAGAGCCAGCAAAAGAAGCAGCCGAAAAGGATGACTGCCGGTGAGGGTGATCTCTTTGGCGGACCAGAAGCGCCACGTACTGACCATGAGATATGCGGCGAGGCCGACCAGGATGAGCCAGGGAATGGCGATGTACCAGTAGACGTCGGGAATTCCGTAGCAAAGGTGAACGCTCGCTGCCAGCAGGCCGGCGGCGGCGGGAATCGGCATACCCACGAAATATTTGCGATCGGGGCGGCCGGGGTTGCGCGGCTGCGGATCGTGGCTGATGTTGAAGCGCGCCAGCCGCGAGGCTCCGCCCAGAAGAAAAAGAAAGCAGATGAACATTCCGGCTTGCAGGAGGTGCTCGTGCAACTGCGGGTTCATCGTGTCGGGTAGAAAGTGGAAGCCCCAAACGAAGGCCAGCAGACTGGGCGCCATGCCGAAGGTGATCACGTCGGCCAGCGAATCGAGTTCGCGGCCGAAATCGGTTGTGGTGTTCGTCATGCGCGCTATGCGGCCGTCGAGCGCGTCGAAAGGAATTGCAAAAAGAATGGCGATCGCGGCCCAGTCGAGGTGCCGTTGCGCGTCGCCGCTGATGGCGGCGATGGTCTGGGTGATGGCAAAGTAGCCGGCGGCGATGTTGCCCGCGGTAAACAATGACGGCAGCAGAAACATGCCACGACGGGGGCGGAGACGGGGCTTGGACCGGATGCGCGCCAGATCGAAGTGGCTCATGCGCGCTCTCCTGAGGAAACGCTCAGCGCCTCCGCCGCAAGGCCGATTGGCCCCGATGCGCTTAGCGCGGCTGTAGTTTGGCCAGTGACTGAAGAGACAGCGAGAACGCTGGCTCCGCCTTTCACGCGCTGGCCCACTTTCACGCGAAGCTCCGCATTGGCGGGCAGCAACACATCCACCCTGGAACCGAATTTGATGAGGCCCACGCGCTGGCCGCGCTGGAACTTCTGGCCTTCGCTGCAGCGGCAGACAATGCGCCGCGCCAGCAGTCCCGCGATTTGCTTGAAGGTGACTTCGAGGCCTGCGTCCTGCCCCTCGCCGCGCAAGGTGACAGCGCTTTGCTCGTTGCGCTCGGCCGATGCCGGGTTCATTGCGTTCAGGAATTGGCCTTTCTGATGCTGGACTTGGATGACCGTTCCGCCGATCGGCGCACGGTTGACGTGCACGTCGAGAACGCTCAGAAAGATGCTGATGCGTTGGCGCGGCCCTTCAGGAGTGGTAATGGATGCGGTCTCGGTAACCAGGCCGTCGCCCGGAGAGACGATCAGGCCATTGCCGGTGGGGATAGCGCGTTCGGGATCACGGAAGAACCAGAGGAAAAATGCCGCCAGGAGAATGGGGAGGGTGCCCCATCCCCCTTGGCCCGTAAACCATATAAGAGCAGCAGCCACAGCCAAAAGGCTGAGCGCATAGATGTAACCGTCGCGAACCATCGTCCCAACGATTATACGGCGCTTGCAGGGTAGAGAGCGCGGAAAGGGACCGCCGAAGTGACGCGCACATAACTATCAGCGTCTGCTGGCCTCGCTCCGAGGCGACGCGGCAGGCGCATGGCTGTCAGATGCCCTTCAGCTTGCCACCGTTTTGCAATCATGGCCCGGACGGCGGGCTAGGCTACGACCGGCAGGCGACGTTCGATGGCGAAGATCAGATCCTTGGCGTGCAGCTTGAGTTTTTTGAGGCGGACTTCCTCAATCTGTTCGTCTTCGCTGAGGTAGGGCTTCTGCAGCAATTCTTCCAAACGCTGAGCGTAGCGGCGATGTTCGGCGTGCAGGCGATCAAGCTCTTCGCTCAGCGTGGAACCCTGGAT
>JBAWFY010000407.1:0-4884 GCA_049592335.1 Occallatibacter sp. | reverse complement strand
CTGCTTTTCAACATCATCGAGGGCAAGTGGGACGCGGAGATGCTCCGCCTGTTTGAAATTCCAGAGGCCGTGTTACCCAAGGTCGTCTGGTCGAGCGAGCGCGTGGGAGAAACGACCGCCATCCCTGAGTTGGCCGGCGTGCCCATTGCTGGAATCGCCGGCGACCAGCAGGCCGCGCTCTTCGGCCAATTGTGCTGGAGCGCAGGCGAGGCCAAAAACACCTACGGGACTGGATGTTTTCTTTTGCAGAACATCGGCACGGAATTTAAGCGCTCGCGGGCGCGGCTCATCACCACCGTCGCGGCCAGCGCGCAAAAGCGGCTCGAGTACGCGCTCGAAGGCAGCATCTTTATTGCCGGCGCGGTGGTGCAGTGGCTGCGCGACAATCTTAAGCTCATCGGGGCCGCTGCCGATGTGGAAGCGCTGGCCGCAAGCGTTCCCGACACCAACGGCGTGGTCTTTGTCCCGGCGTTTGTCGGCCTGGGCGCGCCGCACTGGGACGCGCACGCCGCCGGCATGTTGATCGGCCTGCGCCGCGACACCAGTCACGGCCACATCGCCCGCGCGGCGCTCGAAGCCATCGCCTGGCAGGTGGCTGACGTGCTCGATGCGGTTGCAAGCGACACCGGCGCGCCGCTCACGGAGCTCAGAGTCGACGGCGGCGCCGCAGTCAATGATCTGCTGATGCAGTTCCAGGCCGATGTGCTTGGCGTTCCGGTCGTCCGCCCGCGCATCACGGAGACAACGGCGCTGGGCGCGGCGTATCTCGCCGGCCTGGCCGTCGGCTTCTGGCCGAACCCCGAAGCCCTGCGCGCCCAGCGTAAAGACGACACACGCTTCGAACCAAAGATGCCTGCCGAAGAACGCGCCACTCGCCGCGCCCGCTGGCAAAAAGCTGTAGAGCGCGCAAAGGCGTGGGACGGGTAAATGCTACGATTGAGCACATGAGCCGCACATGGGTTATCCCTTCGATCCTGTTTTTGGGTCTGTGCGTAAGCGGAACGATGGTTGCGCAGACTCCGCCTCCTACGAATCGCGTTCCATACGACGGAGCCGATGCGCTCAACGGTCCCAAGCCCATCCACATCGATGAGAATTGTCGCATTCTTCCGAGCAGCGAAAGTAACCCGCTCAAAAAGAAGACCCATCCCTACAACGACTCCGCCATATGTTCTCTCGAATCGATGTTCGAATCGAAGCACTGGGAGGAGAAAGTTGCGGGCAACGAGTTGCAGCGCTGGTTTGTGCGCGTTAAAGAACAGACCTTCGTGTTGCAGGACATTTCCGATGACCCGGTGATGTACCTTGTGCAATACGACGTGCCGCAGAACTGGTTTGTCGATTCCGATCCGCAACCCTGGCAAATCGTCGGTCAGACGGCGTATTTCCGCGTCTATGTAAAGCCGGGCGAAACGGTGAGACTGCACGTGGGAGTACGCCGTATGTGGCCGCAGAAGCCCAGGCCGATTTAGCGCCCATGCACTAAGGCCTCCGTCAGCCGATCTCCTGGTTCCAGTTCTCCAGCGTCTTCTTGAACTCCAGCATGAACTTGCCGCCGTCGGCGCCGTCGATGATGCGGTGATCCATGCCGAGGCAGAAGTACTGCATCGAGCGAACGGCAATCGAGTCGTTGCCTTCGGCATCGGTCGTGACGGCAGCTTCCTTGCGCAGGCCGCCCACCGCGAGAATGGCCGATTCGGGCTGATTGATGATGGGCATGCCGAACTCTCCGCCAAACGCGCCGGCATTGGTGAGCGTGAATGTCGATCCGCCGACCTCATCGGGCGTGAGCTTTTTGCTGCGCGCGCGCAGGGCAAGGTCTGTGATTGTCCGCGCGATGGCGGCGAAGTTCTGCTCCTCGGCCTTGCGAATCACGGGTACGATCAGTCCGCCTTCGAGAGCCACGGCGATGCCGAGATTGATGTTCTGGTGGTAGCGGATGGCGAGGCCTTCAGTTCCGCTCTCAAGCGACGCATTGACAATCGGGAAGCGGCGCAGCGAGGCGACGGCCGCGGCGGCGATGAACGGCATATACGTGAGCTTGACGCGATGGCGCTGCTCGAAGGCGGCGCGATGCTGCTCGCGCAGGCGCGCGATGCGCGTCATGTCGACGCGGTAAACGGTGTAGACATGCGGGCTGGTGCGCACGCTCTCGAGCATGCGGTCGGCGATGATGGCGCGCATGCGGGTGAGCGGAACAGGTTCAGTCGGGAGCGTGGAAAGATCGGGCGGTGGTACCTGCGGCGCGGCCACTTGCGATGGAACGGGCTTATGAATGGACGGCTGTGCAACTGCTCGCAGCACATCTTCCTTGCCAATGCGCCCACCGGCCCCACTCCCCGCGATGCGGTTCAGATCGATGCCGTGCTCCTTGGCGATGCGCCGTGCCAGCGGCGTTGAACGAATTCTGCCGCCTGGAATCTGCGGTGCGGCAGTCAAATGCGCGGAGACATCTGCCTGCGCTGGCGGTCCTTGTTGGACAAGAGTCTGTGGAGCCTGCGCGGCAGGCTTCGCCGCCTGCCCTGCCTCGCCGATCACCGCAACCACCGTATTGATCTCGACCGTCTCGCCTTCGCCGACGCGAATTTCCACGAGCACGCCGGCCTCGGGCGCGGGAATCTCCGCGTCCACCTTATCCGTCGAAATCTCGAATAACGGCTCGTCTTTTTCCACGCGATCGCCGGCCTTCTTCAGCCATTTGGTGATCGTGCCCTCAAAGATCGACTCGCCCATCTGGGGCATGATGACGTCGGTTGGCATGTCTCCTCTTTCGGCGTCTAAGGGTACGCGGCCCGCACAGGTGTCCTGCCGGATTATAAAACGCGGAAGGCGGTGAGAAGGGAATCAGGCGCGCTACGCGGGGATGGTGCGGTCGATGGTCCGCCCGCCGCCTGACGGAGTTTCCGGTGTGCCGATGGGAGCGGTTTGCGCCCGCGCGCGCAATGCGGCCAGGCTTTCGAGCATCTCGATCGGTTCCTGGAAGACTTGACTGAACTGTTGGGCTGCCCGGTGCGCGAGAGCTTCGAGCGCAGGCAACGCTGCCGGGTCCGAAACCTCTTTGGCGAGACTCGTCACCGGCCGGTCGGTGATGCCGCAGGGATTGATGAGGCGGAAATCGTCGAGATTCGTGGTCACATTGAACGCGAAACCGTGCGAGGTGACGCCGCGCGCCACGTGAATGCCGATCGCTGCTATCTTTCGCTCGCCTGAAGACGCATCATTGGCCCCCCTTCCCGTGTGGCTCTTGTCCAAAGGGCTGCCGTCCGCAGGACCCGGTGAAAGCCCGATCCACACACCCGTCAATCCGCAGATGCGTCCGGCCGCCACGCCAAACTCTCCGCAGAGCTCGATAAGCGCTTCTTCCATAAGCCGCACGAAATCGACGGGCCCAAGGCGCGTGCTCGGAGCGCCGGCCTTCGGATTGCGTAAGCTGCGCAGGTCGAAGATGGGATAGCCAACGAGATGCCCCGGCCCGTGATAGGTCACGTCGCCGCCGCGATTGATCTCGTGCAGAGTAACGCCGCGCGCGGCCAGCAGCTCATCGGAGGCAAGAATGTTGGCGCGCCGCGCATTGCGGCCCAGCGTGAGCACAGGAAGATGTTCGAGCAGCAGCAGCACGTTGCCGATGCGTCCCGCGGTGCGCAGCGCGACGAGCTCTTCCTGCAGGCGCAGCGCTTCGCCGTACTCCACGCGACCGAGATAGAGATACTGAATCACAAGCCTATTGCGATTGTAGAGCGCGGGTGAGATGAGGGCGTTCAGCTGCCGGTCCAGCTGCGCTACGTGCGCTAACCCCGTTTCGGCCCAGCAGACCAGCCGTCCCAACTGATCTCCACAACAGCGTCGCGTTCCGTGCTGCCCGTCAGCGCCACAAGCAACTCCGCCACGGTTTTTTGCGAGCGCGGATCGCAAAAATTCGGCGCAACCTCGTGCAGCGGGATGAGAACAAAGGCGCGCTCGGAGAGGCGTGGGTGCGGGACTTCAAGCCCAGATTCGCTGAGAACCAGATCGCCGTAGAAAAGAATGTCGAGGTCGAGGGTGCGCGGGCCGTTGGCGATGCTTGCGGTGCGCTCGCGGCCGAAGTCGAGTTCAATTTCCAGAAGCGCTTCCAGCAATTCTCGTGGCGAGAGATCGGTTTCAAGCGCGACAACCGCATTCACAAAGCGGGGTTGATCCTCAAATCCGACCGGAGCGGTGGAATAGAGCGAAGAACGCGCGGCGACGCGGCCGAGAGTTACGAACCGCGCGGCCGCCGCGACAAGCGTGGCCTCAGGCGCGCCGGAAAAGCTGGGTAGGTTAGCGCCGAGTGCGATGGTTGCAAGAGGCATCCTGATAAAAGAGTAGCGGAGCCGGAACGTCAGCGAACCGGCAAGTGAGGAAGTGATCAGGCCAGCCTGCCGCCTTTATCCGCTGAATCTGGTAGCATCGGACTTCGGAGAATTCGCTTATGGATGCACTGACGACAGCCGGGCTGGGAGCCCGGCGCAATGAAGATATCGCGCTCGACCTGATGAAGTTTGTGGCCGGCACGGCGGGCGTGGGCAAACTGGCAACGCCTTCGACGGGCTTCAGCGGCGCAACCGCCGCCAAGCCCGAGGAGCATGTGATCCAGTTGCTTGAGCTTTACAGTCGCTGCCTGAAGGCCGTGGAAGGCAAAGGGTAAGAAAGAGGCGGCACGATCGCAGGCCAAACCCAAGTACGTGTTGCCGTGGCCGGCGCCGGAGCCTTCGGGCGCAATCACCTGCGTGTGCTGCGCGGGCTCGAGACCGAAGGCGCAGGCGTCGAGCTGGTTGCGGCAGTCGAGCCCGATGCGGCGCGCGCCGATGAGGCGGCAAAACAGTATGGGATTCCCGTCTTCGCGCGCATCGACGCGCTGCTCAAAGC
>JBAWFY010000406.1:0-5085 GCA_049592335.1 Occallatibacter sp. | reverse complement strand
TACGCTGCCAGCCATGGCGCAAAGCGCAAGATACAGTGAGTATGGCGGTGCGCCTTCCGAACGCAACGCCGCCTCCACCTGCGGCAGCGCTGTAACTAGGCATTGGAACTGGTGGAGGCCAGCCAAGTCGCTGTTGCGTGCATTCGGGCTCAGCCTTAGGGATAGCGCCATTGCCTTATCCCGTACCAGCTTCGTAATTGGCGCACAAAAATCGGCGAGAGGCGAGCCTTCCTTCAAATAAGGTGTAGGCGGAATGTAGCCGGAAGGCTTGCAAAACGTTCCTTCCTTCGCAAATTCCATCAGGGGCAGCGTCATCACACCGACGTTCGTCTCGGAACCGGCCACAAGCTGCATCCTGGGCCGAATGCGCGGGATGACCGTAGGCGCCGCGCCGGAAACTGTATCTTCTGCAAGCCCGCTTTCGGTCAAAATCGATTCGTAGCGCCTGTAATCTGAGCGCTCGTAAAGCGCGTTCCCCTTCGGCACGGAAAGATAAATGCGAGTTGGATCGCCTTTAGCTTCGGCCAAATTGAATTCGAGGTTCACTCCGCGGTCGCGGCGCGCCATCACGAACAGGCCGTCCGGAAGAATGGCTTCGAGTTCAAGCACTCGCACCACACCGCCGGCGAGCGCTGCCTCGTCAATCTTCAGGTCCAGTACGCCCCACCCGAAGCCGCCCGCACGACTGTGCATGATCTGCGTCAGCAGTTCGGTGCGCTCGGCGAATTGTTGAAAATGCTGCGGAGTCAGCAGCATGCCTTCATGCCACTCGATAATCTCCGGCAGGTCCGTATGATGTGTATGCAAACGAATTTCCATGGCGAGGCTTAGCGCAGGTGCGGGGAAGAAGTTGCAGCTTCGCTGGAAACCGGCAGAAGTAGCGGGGTGCTGTCATCGACGGCCTGCTGCTCTTGATAGGCGCATGCTCTGGTGTTCGATGGCGGCTTTTCTGCTCCTTTAGGGTGGCATAGCGCTCATGCGCCAGTCAATTGAATTCACCCATAAGGCGACGACAGGGCTCGCTTGCATTCACTCAGGAGAGCGCGGGAAAGGACGGGAAGAGATGTTTCACTTTACGGGGTGGAGCGCTCTCGCATCACAGCATCATAAGCGGCATTGAGTTCGGCCATCTTCATGTCATTGGCGGTCTCCCCGCCAATGTCCGGGTGATATACCTGCGCAAGCCGCAGGCGCAGTTTCTTAATTATGGGAGTCGACGTCGAAATATGTGCACCTAGTACTCTGTACGGGTCTGTTCCAACCGGCAACGTCACCGCCGATCGCGAACGCAGCCGGAACTCCGTGATTTCACGGTCCAGTTCGCCCGTAATCTCGGCAGCGCGACCGCTGAACTCGTCCCACCGCTTTGCGATCGCTAAGGCACGAAGCTCATCCATCCAACGGGCAGCCCGTTCTACAAGCTCCGTCCGCGATTCGCCGGTTGCCCGGATCAGGGTCTCAAAGACGTACTGGCGGCATTCCAGCGAGCGAAAACTCTCCGCTGCTTCAGACAGGTGATTCAAATCGGCGCGCGCCTGCGCTGCAATGACTTTTATGAAGGCCGTGGCAGCCTCAGGTTCAAAAATTGCCTGTGCCGTATGCAACTCAATCCACATATTGATGGCCGCGCGATATTCGCCCACGCACCAAAGGTCGAGTTGCCGGTATAGAGCGGCAAGGCCAGCTTCCAGTCCGTCAATCTCACCGGTGCGCATTATCTCCGTTACGGCGTCCGTCGCCCGTGAGCGTATCGCATTCTTTAATTGTTCCTGCCCATACACTTCGGGTCCCCGCACCCAAAGAAACACTCCACCGCAAGTAAGAGGCAGCAGCGGCCAACAGAGAAAGCCAGTCTTAGCGAGCCAATGCGGAATCCGAACAGGATCGAGAAGGTTGCACGGCAACCAATGGAAACGCAGAACTGTGATGCAAACCGCGCCAGCAGCAACTGCGGAAGCAACACGCCACAGTTGCGATCTCCCATATCGGTTGATCGCATTTTCGTGGAAGGTGCATTCCACGCCGCTGTTCACCATGCGAAAATCAGCCAAATTTTGCGCAGCATCGCCGTGAAGCACGGTCCCCCAACGCAGCCGATGGCCAATCCAGCGAATGAGCACGCCTGCTCCAAGCGAGAGCACCGTTGCAGCCGGCCACCGCCCTACCAGAAGGCAAATCAATCCCGCTACAGCAATCAAACCCAGGACAGACACACCCCTGCGCGCCCAGGAAGTCGGCGCGCTGTGGTGCTCGGAGGTTTCCTCTCCGCTCGAAACAAGTCCCGGAAAGCTCCGCATCCATTCCATCTCAATTCGGACGAGCACCAACAACCCGCTCGTGCCGGTAACTCCGCTCGACCCACAAAGGGCTGATTTAGTGTGGCTCGCTCGATCAGCTGGGTCAATAACATCCGAGGTTCCCAACCACCGTGCGAGGCCGACTTGACGGAGCAGGCGACTCTACGTGTTATACATTCAATGAGCTCGATGGAGAATCGAAACTTGCGACCGACACGCTTTTTTGTGCGCTTCGTTGTTTCAACCTCGTGGTTCATAGCCGGATGCGCAATCACTCATCCCGTGGCATCGCTCAAGCAAACCATAGGTGCTCCGCCCTCGCTCGGCCTTCAGGGTACAGTCGATGCCAAAGCCAATCAGGATCAGGTCGTCAATCTCGATGTTGTTGTGGTAGGTGATAGTTCCTCTCTCAAGCAGATCGAAAAGATGGATGCATCTGCTTGGTTCGGTCCCAAGGGCCGCTGCACTTTTCTTGGGCAAAAAGGCGTCAAGGTTGAGTTTCATTCCTGGCAATTTGCTCCAGGGCAGACGTTTTACGTTCGTCTGGCAACAGGCGTTGACGCCAAAGCCGTTCTTGCCTTTGCCGACTACTCAACTCCCGGACCGCACCGGGTTGTGCTCGCAAAATCCGGCGCGCAGATGCTCGAACTTGGTAGCGCAGGCCTGCATACTATCGACCGCAAACCATCTCCTCAATCCGAGCAGCCTGCCCCGGAGATGCAAAACGTCTGCAACGACAACTGAGCGTCTTCATCTTTGCAAATTGACACAGCGATCGGCAAAAGCAGAATGCAGTTCATAGTGTGCTCCTCGTTAAGAGCCTGCTGGGGTCACACTCTCGCGTACCACTCGATTTCTTTGATGTATACCCAACGTCTGATGTAACTATTGACTTTCGACGGAGTATCCTTTTCCGGAGATGCCATTTCTTTGCGGACTTGAGCAGCGGTCTTGATGCCGAAGGGATGGGCGGCGTAGCGATCAGCAGATACCTTGATGGCATTTTCATTCTCGAAATCGGAATCTCGACTTTCCGGATTGCCATCTGACCACATCACCCTGGAACCGATCGGAAGGTCTGCTAAAAACCGGTCTTCTTCTTCAGGTGTCCTAAGAGTGATATTCGTAGAGACGGAACGATTCGTGAGCCCATCGACGCTCCGGAACGGTTCCTTCCGGCTATTTCGCAGGTACGTCATCCGGCTCCTGAGCCCAGATGTTTTGTGGTACGAAAGCTTGAAATTAGGTCCAGCTCTGCGATTGAATTCATCTTTGCCAAGACTTTGCAGTTGCGCATACCAGCGAGCGACCTGAACGTACTCGATACAGTCAAGAGAAAGGTTCTCTACGGAGTCAAAGAGTGAAGTAACTGCCTCAGAGGGTATCTGTCCCGGTTTGAGGATCAAAATCTCGTCGCCGTCTTTATCTTTTCCTCGGGTCCAAACCGAAGAATCGTATTTTCTTATCGCGTCGCTCGAACAAAACTCAACCGCCTTCAATGACTTGGCCGCTTTAAGGAGATTCTCCTCGTACTCCTTATCGAATTCCGTGTCTTGCCCACTCACCCAGTCGACTGACGAATTGTTGACTGGTGGAGGTGCAGGGAAAACCTCACCAGTCTTAACGTCCTTATAACGGAAGGTTGAGGGCTGCTTCTTTTTGGCGCTGCGTGAGCGCTTTGTCTGAGCGGACGACGAAAGCAATCCGGCTGGCCGATAGATCGGCGGTGCCTTCAGTGTTGGAGAAGTCGCCGTCATCGGTCGCCGGAGTAGGGTGTGCTGTTGAGCTACGGGGTGAGGCGGAATAACTGGCGGCCCTCCAGATACCGGTCGATAAACGGGCGGAGCCCCGGCCTCCGCCGTTTGAATCAGGTTCTTGCCGTTTCCTGCTTTCGGTGAAAAGAGTGCAGGTGCAGGCGACGGTGCGCTTACGCCTGCGTGGGATTTATTTGGCCGGTACATCGGCGGTGCGGAAGTCTTTCGTTGTATATTGGGCGTTCCTGTACCTCGCTGTTGAGGCGCAATGAAAGAACACGCATCATGTCGGGGAGAAGTGAGCTTCGATGCAGCAGGCGGTACAGTGGAGTGGGGCAGACCCTTCGGGGTCGCTCTAGCCAGTGGCTGTGTAGGCCGATAAACCGTTGGAGGCCCATTCCGCGTCAGGTTTTGTCGCTGCACGATCCCAAGAGCAGGTGGCGGAAAGTGCAGGGACTGCACAAATGGCGCCAGGAGCTCAGACGGCGTACAGCATCCAGGAGGAGTCATTCTTGGAGAATTCGCCAATGCGGTTCCCGTCCTTCAGGCAAAGATGCCATCCGGGCCGTCTTCATCGTCCGATCCGGAAGGGGGAAGATCATAGTTCCTTTCCTGCGGTTTCACCTTGACATCCTGCAACTTGAGGCCGTGTTTTTCCTGGTACTCGACAAACAACTCCCATATGGTCTTTGTATCCCAGCCATCAATGTCTTCCCTTGCCACGCCCGTGATCTCCTCACGTGTTTGATCACGAAATTCTGCTTGGTAGTCCGGGAAGGAGGTCCGATCGTTACTGAACGTCTGCTTCAACCAGTGCCAAAACTGTGTAAATGCTTTTCCAAATTGGGGATCGGACATAAGACCTGGTTTCTTATCGCGTTGGTTTTTCGGGCCGCCTTTTCTCACTGTGGAGCGTCCTTGGTTCCTCTTCTTCCTCTCCATCCGCTGGATCGCACCGCGTTGGAGCGCGGTAGCAATCGCATAACGATTTGGATTCTGGCTTGCCTTCGGAGCCACAGAGGCCACATAAGGCA
>JBAWFY010000405.1:0-8383 GCA_049592335.1 Occallatibacter sp. | reverse complement strand
CCTATAAGACGAGCGTCTCGAACAGGACCAGCGGAACGATTTCCGCAACCGCGGCAGAAGTATCGGATACTGTGATCTTTTGATTCGTTGTGCGGCAGGCTCAGTGCAGGGTTCGTTGCAACCCTGCTCCGTGGTGTTTTGTCTACCGCTGGGCGAAAGAAGTTCCTGCGGGCGCATTCGCCCTCAAGAAACTCTTGGTGAATGTAGTGCGCTCGGTCGTCGATCAGCAACTGGTAAGTGCAAGACCGAAGCTTCGGCAAAACTGGTACCGATCGACGAATACACTGCCGCAGATCTTCTCGTGTGGTACCGTCTGACGCCATACCGCGAACCGGGTGACTGGGTGTTTGCCACCGACAGTGCTCGCGTGGGCGGAAAGCGCGGCAAGCAGCCGCTCTGGCTGTCGAAGGTCATGCAGTATCACATTCAGTCCTTGGTCAAGCGGCTGGGAGTAAGCAAGCGGGTCTCGTGGCCAACATTCCCCAGCGCATTCACCAGTCTGCTGACCGCGAACAACGAAAATGTAAAGGTGGTGCAGGAACTGCTGCGTCATGCCAGTTCAAAGACTACCTTGGATATCTATGCGCAGGCTCGCATGAAAGACGTCTTCGGCCAATCTCTATGGCCGGTTTTAAGGTGACCACCGAGGGTTAGAGTTCCCATATTTGCGTTCTCCGGCCTGCGTTCGGTCCGGCTTAACCACTCCGGCGCATTCCCGTGCAGAATGTGGGAACGAATCCTGTTGAAGGTGGAATTTGCGATTCAATGCGAGCGCCGTGCTATTCAGTGCAACACTCCAACCCGCGTTTCGAGCCAACCAAATTCCCGCAAAGAATGGGCGTATATCACTTTCGTATCACAGCGGCCTCTTACGGTTTCTAGGGGATCATTTAAGTTATTTATTGTCTGTGGTGAGCTCGCTGGGAATCGAACCCAGGACCCACGCCTTAAAAGGGCGTTGCTCTACCAACTGAGCTACGAGCTCGCTTAAGGCCGCTACTTCAAAATTATCACAGTGCGCGTTTGGCTGCTCATGCCAGACAGGGCGCGCCGGCGCTTTCCCTTTGCTTGTTCGCGTGATCTTCGTTCGCCTGGTGCCTTGATTCCTCGGTCTCGGCCACTCACGCTTTCCGCGCTGCTCTCTGTACGTGCATGGGCACCACCTGCACGGTCACGTCGCGCACCTCTGACAAAAAGCGGTTGAGCACGGAGCCTCGCCAGAGAATGTCCCAGCGGGAACGCGCCGATTGGCCGAAGACCACGTGGCTGATGTTCTCCTGCTGCGCAAAGCGGATGAGCGCGTCGGAGACATTGCGATCGGTGAGAGAGACGACCTGCGCGCCCAGATCGCGCGCCATGCGCTGGTACTCTTCGAGGCGATGAAAGGCTTCGGGATCGCTGTGGCCTTTATCGTCGGGCGGCGTTACGTAGACAGCGTACCAGTTGGTGGCAAGACGGCCTGCGATGCGCGCGCCCACGCGCAGGAGGCGCTCGGTTCCGGCCCGCGTGCTGAGGCAGACCATCACCTTCTCGGGGATGGGTGCCTGCTCCAGGCCCTGGATGCGGCGATACTCGGCGGCGCGGTTGCCCACCTGCTCCGCGGTGGTGCGCAACGACAGCTCACGGAGCATGTTGAGGTTGCCCTTGCGGAAGAAGTTAGCCAGTGACTGCTCGACTTTTTCCGGCGCATAGATCTTGCCCTGGCGCAGACGACCGCGCAGTTCGTCCACGGTTACGTCTACGTTGACCACTTCGTCGGCGCGCTTGAAGAAGCTGTCGGGCACGGTCTCGCGAATGGTGGTGTTCGCGGAGCGGTTCACGGCATCGTTCAGGGTTTCGAGGTGCTGGATGTTCACGGCCGTCATCACGTTGATGCCGGCATCGAGCAGTTCCAGCACATCCTCATACCGCTTGCGGTTTTTGCTGCCGGGCACGTTCGTGTGGGCGAGCTCGTCGACAACGACGGTGTGCGGATGGCGCGCGACGATTGCGTCCACGTCCATCTCTTTGAGGGTTACGCCGCGGTAGGGAATCTCTTTCTGGGGAATGATTTCGAGATCGCGGATGCGGGCTTCGGTTTCTTTGCGCCCGTGAGATTCCACCAGGCCGATCACGATGTCGACGTCCTGCTGATGTTTCATGTTGTAGGCGTCGTTGATCATGTCGTAGGTTTTGCCTACGCCGGGCGCAGCGCCGATGTAGATACGCAGCTTGGCGGGTTCCTGAGTCTTCTCGATCTTGATCTCGGCCATCGCTCTACCCTACCTCAACCGGATGACGGAATTCCTCGACCTGGGCCACGGGAAGCGTGAATCTGAAAGTGGTCCCGTTGCCTAATCGGCTCTCAACTGCGATTTGCCCGCCGAGGGATTCCACGAGACGCCGGACCAGCGCCAGGCCGAGACCCGTGCCGCGATCGGAGAAGGGATTGAAGCGATCGAAGATTGAGCTCAAGCGGTCGGCTTCGATGCCGCGCCCAGTGTCGCGCACGCTGAATTGCACAAAACTCTTGATCTCTTCCGCCCCAAGAAGGATGTCGCCATCTTCCGGCGTGTAACGCAGAGCGTTGGACAGAAGGTTGTCGAGAATGGAGCGCAGGGCTCTGCGATCGGCGCGCACCCTGGCAAGATCGGCGTAGGCCGCAACTTCGACTCGGATGTGCTTTTCCGCGGCCTCGTCGCAGAAACGGTCGCGAGCCTCCTTCAGGGCCTGCAGCGGACGAATGCCCTCGAGATGCATTTCGCGCTTGCCGGTGTCGAGCTCAGCCACCTCGATCAGGTCAGTCATCAAGTCGTCGAGCTTTTCGGCGTCTTCGCTGGCAGAGGCCACCAGTTCGGTTTGCAACCGCGTCATCTCGCCGCTGAAACCCTGAGTGAGTGCATAAAGTCCGCGCCGCAGTTGCAGCAGCGGATCGTGCAGCTTGCGGCTGGCGACGGAAATGAACTGCGTCTTGAAGCGATCGAGATCCTGGAGGCTGGTCACGTCCTCAAGAGTGGTGACTGCGCCGAGCAGCCGGCCTTCGGAGTCGCGCATGGGCGTGGTGCGCAGGCGGTAGCTCCGCTCCTTTTGGCCGATGCGCATGGGCAGCATCGAAGCTTCGTCTTCAGCGGCCACAGCCTTCTGCATGGAAACGACATTGCGAATCGCGCTCAGGATCTTTTCGCCCCCGGGGGTATTGGCAAGAACCATGCGATCGCCTGCGGCCTCGCCCAGCAGTTCCGCGGCTGCCTGATTCACTTTGAGCACGTGGCCCTTGCCGTCGGTGACGATGATGGGCTCGAAGATCGACTGCAGCACGGCATCGGAGAGCTGAAACTCCATCTGCCGGCGTCCTGCTTCAGTGTCGCGCAGCTCGCGGAGGCGAACGGCGATGCGGTTCAGCTCGCTGGCCAGCACGCCGAAGCTGTCGCGGCTGGTCCACTCGACGCGGTGTTCCAGGTTTCCCTGGGCGATGCGCTGCGCATCGCGGGAGAGCATTTGCACGGGCCGGAGGACGAAGAAGATGGTGCCTGCGGCGACGAGGATGGCCGCTGCGCCGAGCGCGTAAGCCAGGCCGAGTTGCCCGGCCGCGGCCAGCGCCCTGTGCGCAGCAACGCCCAAGGCTACGGTGAGGCAGCCGAGGAGAACGCAGCCGAGAATCAGTCGCTGGGCAAGATTGAGCATGTCCGGTATCCGTGCCGAGGAGTGTGTACATCTCCATTCTTACGGATGTGACCCGGAACTGCAAAATTCTGGCGTCAATTTGCTCTCGATAGGCCAGGAATCCGGCAAACGGCCAGGGCATTGTTGTGCCAGGAGCAGCCGAGACCCGGTGGCTGGGGCCACGCCACCAGCACCCAATCGACGCCATAGGCTGTCTTAAGCCGATTGAAGTCGGCCAGCGTGAAGTTGTGCCAGCCTTGCTGGGCTCGAACCTGGTTGTCCCACAGGGGCGCCAGCTCCGGCACCTGCGTGACCACGGTTGTGTCCTTTACCGCATCGGCCAGCTGGCTGCGCTCGGCGAGCGCGCGAAACGAATGAAAGTCCTCGCCGGGGGCTTCAAGATAGTGCGGATCGAGAGCAAAGTATGCGTTGGTGGGCGTATTGGCTTTGATCCATGCGAAGGCCTGGAGCCAGGAATTCGATGGCGGACGTCCCGGCAGCTCAAGGTGCGGGACGTTGGCGAACTCCGCACGCTGGCAGGCAAACATCGGTGCATAGACGGCCAGGAGAAACACTGTCCAGCGCCAGACACTCTTCTTGAGCAGGAATCTGCCCAGCATCGCGCCTGCCGTCATCATGAGGAGGAAGTACTCGATGTGCAGATAACGCATGGGCTGCAGAGGAATCAGCCGCGCCGGGACAAAAGGGGAAAGCAGGATCATGGCCAAAGCCTGCTGAAAGAGACCATAGAACAGCGCGGCCGCGGCAAATCGCGCGAGCCGCGTCTCTCCGCGTCTTTGCGCGAAGCGCCAGAGCCATGCGATGAAAAGCAGCGGCGCCAGCGCGCCCAGCCACTCGTACCAGGTCCATTTGTAAAGGTAGAGATAGGGTCGCGCATCGATCGCCGTGCGCCACGCTGGCCCCCCTGATTCGAAGACCCAGCCCAACGGCATGATCGCAAAGACTGAGCTGCGCATTGCGCGGGGACGCATCCGATGAAGGCCGCGCGTAACCAGTGCTAAGAAAACACAGAAAGAGATTCCAAAGGCAGCCATGAGCGGATGCAGGAGAGATGCGGCCAAGAGCAACGGCACAGCCTGCCAGCGCCTGTCTGCGAGAATACGCCATACGGCCAGCAGGATCAGGGCAGTGGCAAGGTTGCGCGGGTGCAGATGCTGGTCGGCCATGTAGAGCGCCGAGCCTGAAACGGGCAGCGTGAACATGGCCCCGACCAGGGCGACCCCGGCCCATCGGGCGCTGCTCTGGAAAAAGAGGAGGTCGAGGATTTTCTTTGAGGCCCAGAGGATGAGAAACAACGCCGCGAGCTGCCAGAACAACTCGGCCCACGCAAGCGGCATCCGGGTCCAGCGCACAAAGTGGGCCATGAATCCGTCAAAGACGGTGGCTTGCATTTGCAGCCTGAAGAATTGCGCGTCGTGCGGATAGAGCTCCCGGTTCAGGCGTGCTTTGACGGCTGTGAGATAGATGCCGTCGTCTTCAAGGCCAGGATGGTAGCCCATCGTCAGAAAAGCGAGGAGGGTGAAACCGAGAACACCAGGCAGCTCAAGAGAGCGGCGGGTGGGTTTTGACCGGGATTCGCGAGGGGCTTCGAGAACAGGTGCTGCGCAATACGCCACGGGGAATAGGATACCGAAGCGAAAAGGGAATCGGCGGGCTGGCACCGCTGGCAAGCAAACTGCGCTTGCTCATAGCTGAGGCAGAATCATGCGCAGCAGCAGGAATCCGGCGACGCCGGCGAAGAAAACCAGCGCCATGCGAATGCCCGGTTCACGGTTGACTTCGGGAACCAGGTCGGTGCCTGCCACATACAGCGCAACACCTGCGGAGACCGGCAATCCATAGGGAACCCAGTGGGGCACCAGCTGAATCAAGAGCACGCCGGCCAGCGTGGCAGCAGCGAGGACGACTGCGGAATAAAATGCAGCCGCGCGGCTGCGGCCGCTGGCCATCATCACGCTCGCCATGGTGAATCCCTCCGGCGCCTTGTGCAGCAGGATGGCAAGAAAGATCAGCCAGCCGAGCCAGTTCGAGAGCGCGAAGCCGGAACCGATCGCCACGCCGTCGAAGAGCGCGTGCACGCTGAGGCCGCCAAGGACCGAATAACCCGTGTGCGTGGAGACAAACTCGCTCGCATGTGTCTCCTCGCCAAAGTGGAAGTGCGCATTGATGGTGTGTTCGAGCAAATGCAAGGCGCAATAGCCGGCCATGATGAGCACAGGGGCCAGTTTCGGATTTAACTGGATGCTTTCAGGCGTCATCTCGAGGATCGCCGTGGCCATCAGGAATCCCGCGCCCAGCGCAACGAAATAGCGCAGGTATTTTTCTACGCCGCGCGCGCGCACCAGCACCAAGCCGCCGGCTACGTCAGCCAGTGCGGCAATGGTTCCGAGAATAAGCGAGGTGGTGAGCATTGTCCTAGAGGTTTCTTATCCGCTGTGCCTGATGTGGACGACATCGCCATCCTGCACGATGTACTCCTTACCTTCGAGACGCAGTGTGCCCTTGGCTCGCGCGGCTGCCTCGGAGCCGGCTTCGAGCAACTGATCCCAGCGAATGGTTTCGGCGCGGATGAAGTGATGTTCGAGATCGGAGTGAATCGCTCCCGCGGCTTGCGGCGCTTTCGAGCCCAGCGGCACGGTCCAGGCGCGGCACTCGTCTTCACCGGCAGTGAAGAAGCTGATGAGCCCGAGCAGTTCATAGCTTTTGCGGATCAGCCGCACCAGGCCGCTCTCGTTGAGGCCATAGCTTTCGAGAAAATCCGTGGCTTCGGCGTCGTCCATCTCCGCCAATTCGGCTTCCACCCTGCCGCAGATGGCGGTTGCGCCGGCGTTTGGCCGGTGCGCAAGTTCATCGAACTTGTAGCGGCTTACGGCGGCTTCGAGATCGGCGCCGAGCGTGGTGCTCTCACTCACGTTCAGCGCGTACAAGATCGGTTTTTGCGACAAGAACATGAAGCCGCGGATGAGTTTCTTTTCCTCTGGCGTCATTTCCAGTTCGCGCAGCGGAATTTCCTTTTCGAGCGATTCCTTCGAGCGCAAAAGCAGCGCCTGCTCCCGCTCCAACTCGCCGGTGCGCCCTTTTTTCATATCCTTCTCAACGCGCTCGAGACGCTTTTCCACCTGCGTAAGATCGCTCACCATCAAGTCGAACTCCACGCTCTTGGCATCGCGCAGCGGATCGATAGCACCCACATGAGGAACAGATTCGTTCTCAAAGGTGCGGAGGACGTGAATCAGTGCGTCTACATTGCGCAGGTTGGTGAGGAAGTTGGTTTCCTTAAGCGCTTCCTGGCCTATGGCCGCCACGTCCGCATATTCCACCGAGGCGTAGGTGGTCTTCTTCGGAGAATAGAGCGCCGAAAGCTTGTCCAGACGTACATCGGGCACGCGCGCCATGCCGATGTGGGCTTCGCGTGAGAATCCGTGATCCTCAATTTTGGCTTTGGTCAGAATCTTGAACAGAGAGGTCTTGCCCACCTGCGGCAGGCCGATAATTCCGGTTTTCATCGTCGATCCGTCGTGGCCCCGCGCACTGCGGCAATTTTGTTGTTGGGCCTCTACGATGATACAGGACGAAGAACAGCTTTCAGCCTTCAGATTTCAAAGCCGGAGACTGAATGCTAAGAGCTTTGTCCTTCCGCCCACGCAACCAGCACGACTGTCGCCAAGCCGAGCAGCAGCACCGTCTCTTCGACCAACTCGCTACGCTTATGCAGCTTGTCGAAGTGAATTGTCGTCGGGCTCGTGCTGTCTTCGGCGTCAATCGCGCCGCCGGCGGCGATACGGTCGCGTTCCATGGATGGGATGATGCCGAACTGCGAATAAACCGTTCCGGCCATCATCAGGATGAGGAGACCCATGGGCACGAGCACTGCGCGCGGCTTGTAGATGCCCCACGCGGGGGCCAGCGCCAGTACTGCGAGAGCGATCATGCCGGCGACCAGGCCCATGCCGTGAACCACACGAAGGAATTGGCCGAAGATCGTGCCGGCGGTGTGCCGATCGGGATTCAGCGTGCTGAACGTAATCTGGGCAACGATCGGAATACAAATCTCCGCCCCGATCCAGACGATGAGAGAGAGCGAGAGTAGCGTGCGAAGGAGGGTCTTCATAGCGGTGTCAGGTTTCAGTCGTTCGCGGTCAGTGAACAGTGTAGTTCTCGTCGCTTACTTCCGTGCGGCACAATGCGATTGCAGTGCCTACGCTGAACCCAGAAACCTGACACCTGAAACCTAGCTTCTCTTTAGCGCTCTCTTCAGCACAATTTCGAGGGCTGCTTTCTGCTCTGCGTATTCGGCAGGCGAAAGCGTGCCCGCGATCTTGTCGCTTTCGAGTGAAAACAACTCCTCTTTGAGCGCATTGAGAAGCGCGGAGTTCCTGGCTGCGGGCGTAGTTGCCGCTGCGTAGGACTGCGGAATCATTGCCGCCGCTGCTCCCGGATGTGCCGCAGGGAATGCATTGGCCGGCTTGCGCGACAGGAAGGCCGCGATCGTCACGAGAAGCAATGCCAGACCGCCGAGAATCCACCATTTGTATTTCGAAAGCGGATCGGGCGTGTTGATGGGCTCGCCGATGCCGCCGCCGGGACCGCTCTGCTGCGCGCCGCCCTGGCCGCTGTCGCCCTGTGAATTCTGATCCTCGCGCGGGAAAGCGCCCGTGCCCGAGACCGCGAATGCAATGGGTTTGCCGGGCGTGACATTGCGCATCATGAAGGTCTGTAC